>JBCBWJ010000243.1:0-5418 GCA_039817165.1 Pseudomonadota bacterium
AATTGCGTCAACGCTCTCGCGATGCGGGCTTCGGGTTCGTGATCCGCGATGTGACACCAATGGCTTCGGAGGGGACGGCCGCACCTGGCATGATGACCGAAGATGCCATGAAGAACGTGATGGATTTGGTGGGCACGGCCTCTTTGAAAGAGCTTGTCTCGGCCACGTCGGACGTGGTGGAGAAGATGTGCATTGAAACGGCGGTCAAGCTGACCAACAACAATCGCGTGGCGGCGGCGGAAATGCTGGGCCTGTCACGGCAGAGCCTTTACGTGAAATTGCGCAAGCATGGCATGATCGACAGTCCCGTCGAGGATTGATTTTTCACCCATCGATGACCCCGCGAGACGGCCCGGCAGGGCGGGCGAGCGTTTGCGTCAAAAAACCTCTTCCACAGAGCCCGATTGTATAGTTTAATTGACACTATGAGTGTCACGTTTGAAGATCGCGCCGATCGACGCTTCCCGCATCTGCCTGCCGTGCTGACCCTGATCAAGCCGATCACATGGTTCCCACCGGTCTGGGCCTATCTCTGCGGTGTTGTCGCCTCAGGCGTCCCCATTTCATCCGCCCCTTGGCTGGTGGCGGCGGGGATGGTTCTCGCGGGTCCGGTCGTTTGCGGCATGAGCCAGGCGGCCAATGACTGGTGCGACCGCCATGTGGACGCCATCAATGAACCGCATCGCCCGATCCCGTCCGGTCTCATCCCCGGGCGCTGGGGGCTTTGGATTGCGCTGATCATGACCGCGATGGCCCTTGTGCTGGGGTCCTTCCTCGGCCCTTGGGGGTTCGGCGCCACGGTCTTTGCGGTGCTCGCGGCCTGGGCCTATTCGGCGGAGCCTGTACGGATGAAGCGCTCCGGCATTTGGGGGCCGGGCCTTGTGGGGTTGTGCTACGAAGGTGTGCCCTGGTTCACGGGCGCGGCCGTGCTCTCGGCGGGTGCGCCATCCTGGCAGATCGTGGTGATTGCCGCGCTCTATGCGCTGGGCGCACACGGCATCATGACGCTCAATGATTTCAAGGCTTTGAAGGGCGATCTTCAGATGGGCGTGAACTCCCTTCCGGTCACGCTCGGGCCTGCCCGCGCGGCCCGTGTCGCGTGCTGGGTGATGGCGTTGCCGCAGGTTGTGGTCATCGCGCTTTTGGGCCTTTGGGACAAACCGGTTTTCGCTCTTCTCATCTGGGCTCTTCTCATTGCGCAGCTTTGGGCGATGCGCGTTCTTTTGCGCGATCCAAAGGGCCGCGCGCCTTGGTATAATGGCACCGGCGTTCTGTTTTATGTCAGCGGTATGATGGTGGCCGCGGTCGCCCTGCGCAGTGTGGGGGTGGCCCCATGAAGTTGAGCTGGCTCTCCATTGTGCGTCTGGGGTTGGTGCAGATGGCACTGGGGGCCGTTGTGGTGCTTACCACGTCGACGCTCAACCGATTGATGGTGGTGGAGCTGGCGTTGCCTGCGGTGCTGCCGGGGTTTTTGGTGGCGCTGCATTACGGCATTCAGATCACCCGGCCCAGTTGGGGCTTTGTCTCTGACACGGGCGGCCGGCGGACGCGGTGGATCATCGGGGGCATGGTGGCGCTGGCGCTGGGCGCGTTTGGAGCCGCCTTTGGCGTGCTGCTTTTTGAAACCAGTTTTGCAGCAGGGTTTGCCCTGTCGATCCTTGCTTATGCGCTCATCGGGCTGGGGGTGGGCGCCTCTGGCACCTCGCTTTTGGCCTTGTTAGCCACAGCGACCGAGCCGCGTCGCCGCGCGGCCGCTGCCACGATCACGTGGTTGATGATGATCGCGGGCATTGCGGTGACGGCGGGCACGGTGGGCGTGTTTCTGGATCCTTACACGCCTGCGCTGCTGCTCAAGATCGTGGGCAGTGTCACGGGCGGTGCGGTGGTTCTGACCACGCTGGCCATTTGGGGCATTGAAGCCCGCGTGAGCGTGGTGGAGCGGTCGCCGGACGACACCCCGTTTTTGGACGGGTTGCGCGAGATCTGGGGCGAGACGGCCGCGCGGCATTTCACCATTTTCGTCTTTTTGTCGATGACCGCGTATTTCATGCAAGAGCTGATCCTTGAGCCCTATGCCGGGCTGGTGTTCGGGTTCACGCCCGGGCAATCCACCTCGCTTTCGGGCGCGCAGAACGGGGGTGTGTTCCTGGGCATGTTGACCGTGGGGATCATGGCGACGGGTCTGCGCATCGGTTCTTTGCGGGCCTGGGTTGTGGCGGGCTGTCTTGGCTCGGCGCTCAGCCTTGTGGCGATCACGCTTTTGGGTGGGCCGGCGGTGCCCTCCAGCTTGATGCCGGCGGTCGTGGGCCTTGGGTTTTTCAACGGCATGTTCGCGGTCGCGGCCATTGGATCGATGATGGCGCTGGCCGGCCGAGGCCGCGAGGCGCGCGAAGGCACACGCATGGGGCTTTGGGGCGCGGCGCAGGCCATCGCCGCTGGGTTCGGCGGGCTGGTGGGCGCGGCGGCGGTCGATGTGATGCGGGTGAACCTCAGCCAGGAGGCCACGGCCTTTGGCGCGGTGTTTGTCTTTGAAGCGGGCCTTTTCGTGGTTGCGGCGCTGATGGCGCTGAAAGTGATTGAAACAAAACGCGGCCCTGAGGCTGCCCTGGTTCCAGGAGAATGAAAATGTATGATGTCGTCGTCGTCGGAGGCGGGCCTTGCGGGGCCACGGCCGCAGAAGATCTTGCACGCTCAGGCTACAAAGTGGCGCTGTTGGATCGGGCCGGGCGGATCAAGCCGTGCGGTGGGGCGATCCCGCCGCGTCTGATCCGGGATTTCGACATTCCCGACGACCAGCTGGTGGCCAAGATCACCACGGCGCGGATGATTTCGCCGACCAAGCGCCAGGTGGATATCCCCATCGAAAACGGCTTTGTCGGCATGGTGGACCGGGAACACTTCGACGAGTTCCTGCGCGCCCGCGCGGCCAAGGCCGGGGCGGATCGCGCGACCGGCACATTCGTGCGCATTGAGCGGGGCGGCGGCGAAACCCGCGTGGTGTATCGCGACAAGGTGAGCCAGAACGAACGCAGCCTCGTGACCAAGCTGATCATTGGGGCGGACGGGGCGCGGTCGAGTGTGGCGCGCCAGGAAATTCCCGATGGCGACAAGATCCCGTTCGTGGTGGCCTATCACGAGATCATCGAGGCGCCGGGCCCGGTGGGAGCGTATCATCCCGACCGGTGCGATGTGATCTATGACGGGGCCATTTCGCCTGATTTTTATGGCTGGGTGTTCCCCCACGGCAAGACCGCGAGCGTCGGCATGGGGTCGATGATCAAGGAGGTGGATCTGAAAAAGGCCACGGCAGATTTGCGCGTGGCGAGCGGGCTGGAAGGGTGTAAGACCATCCGCAAGGAAGGCGCGCCCATTCCGCTCAAACCGCTGGACCGGTGGGACAATGGCAAGGACGTGGTGCTGGCCGGGGACGCATCCGGTGTGGTGGCGCCCAGTTCGGGCGAGGGGATTTACTATGCCATGTTCGGGGGCCGTGTTGCGGCCACGGCGGCGGCGGCCTGTTTGGCGTCGGGCCGTGTGAAGGACCTGCAACTGGCGCGCAAGCTGTTTATGCGCGATCACAAGAACGTCTTCCGCGTGCTGGGATCGATGCAGAACGCCTATTACAAATCCGATGAGCGGCGCGAGCGGTTTGTGTCGCTGTGCCATGACAAGGACGTGCAGCGCCTGACCTTTGAGGCCTATATGAACAAAGAACTTGTCAAGGCGCGCCCGATGGCGCACATCAAAATCGGTTTGAAAAACCTGGCCCATCTCACACGTCTGGTCCCGGAGGCCTATGTATGAATGCCCCTGATGTGCCGTCACGGCAGATGATCCCCACTTGGGTCGGGGGTGATCTGGTCGCGGTGGAGAAATTGGAAGCGCATGTTAAAGGCCTGAAACACATGGCTGTTTCGGTCTTTGTCATGTGTGGAAATGACGTGCTGATCCAGCAGCGCGCGATGTGCAAGTACCACACGCCGGGGCTTTGGGCGAACACGTGCTGCACCCATCCTTTGTGGGGCGAACCTGCGGAGGTGTGTGCAGAGCGGCGCCTTTATGAAGAGTTGGGTCTAAAGGGGCTGCCGCTGGAGTATCGCGATCAGCTGACCTATCGCGCGGATGTGGGCAACGGGCTGATTGAACACGAGCGGGTGGATATTTTCCTGTCGCGTGTGCGGACCCGGGTGCGGCCTGCGCCAAATCCCGAAGAGGTCATGGCGACCGATTGGGTGGATATGGCCGATCTTGCCGCCTGGGTGGAGCGGGAGCCCGCGCGGTTCACACGGTGGCTCCGGATTTACCTCAAGGACTATGACGCCCAGATTTTCGCGACCTGCGGGGACGGGGGCGGGGTCTTTGACAGACTTCGGACGCAGGCTTTGGAAGACTGCGGAGCGCTTTCATCGAGGTTCAGGGGTCAATATCGCCACTTAGGCTGTTGAAGTGGCGTGTGAAATCTTACGGCTGCGGAATTACTAAAATTTTAGTTTGACAAACTCCCGGCCTGCCGCCGATCCTTGTGCTGTGCCGGGCTGCCCTAGGCCGCCTTTGGGCACACGCGCAAATGGGAGGAAATTATGCGGAATTTATTATTGTCCGCGGTCGCGGCGGGTGCCGTGATTGCAGGCTATGGCCCGGCTTGGGCCGATGAGGCCGCAGCGCAGCGCTGGATTGATGAGGAATTCCAGCCCTCGACGCTGTCCAAAGAGGAACAAATGTCGGAAATGCAGTGGTTCATCAACGCCGCTGGGCCATTTTCCGGCATGGAAATCAACGTGTTGTCGGAAGGTATTCCGACGCATGGTTACGAATCGGAAGTTCTGACCCGCGCCTTTGAGGAGATCACCGGCATCAAGGTGAACCACCAGATTCTGGGCGAAGGCGAGGTTGTCCAGGCGGTGCAGACGCAGATGCAGACAGGGCGGAACCTCTATGACGGGTATGTCAACGACTCTGATCTGATCGGCACGCACTCGCGCTTGCAATTGGCGTATAATCTGACCGAACAGATGGCGGGAGATTGGGCCGACACCACGTCGCCGACGCTGGCGCTCGACGATTTCATGGGCCTCCAGTTCACGACCGGGCCGGATGGCAACCTGTATCAGTTGCCCGATCAGCAATTTGCGAACCTCTATTGGTTCCGCAAGGACTGGTTCGATCGCGAAGACCTGCAGGCGGCGTTCAAGGAAAAATACGGCTATGATCTGGGCGTGCCGGTGAACTGGTCGGCCTATGAGGACATCGCGGAGTTCTTTTCCAACGACGTTCAGGAGATCGACGGGACGCGCATCTATGGCCACATGGATTACGGCAAACGTGCGCCCGATCTGGGCTGGCGGATGACCGATGCGTGGCTGTCGATGGCGGGCGCGGGCTCTGTTGGCGAACCCAACGGTGTGCCGGTCGACGAAT
>JBCBWJ010000244.1:0-5385 GCA_039817165.1 Pseudomonadota bacterium
CGGATGCGGCGGCTGGAGCCGCTGGCGTTGCCCATGGAGGACGGGTGCACCAGCTTTTCCAACTCGCGTCGGCCATTGAGGTAGAGCGCGTAGACGCGCAAGAGCTTCACCCCGCCTGCCGTCGTGGCCACGCCGCCGCCGACCAAGGCGAGGCCCAGAAGGATCAGACCGGGCGTGCCCAGACCGGACCAGTTCTGCGCATCCGACCAGGCAGTGCTTTCAAAGCCGGTGGTGGTGAGAAAGGACAGCACGGTGAACATCCCCCCCCAGAGCGCGGAGGCCGCATTGACCAGATTTTCCTGGTCGTCGAATTCAAACGCCCCCACCCAGTGGCGCGAGAACAAAACCAGCGGCACGGCGAGCACAAGGATCAGCCCCATGCGAAACTCCGGATCGTTTTTGAGTTCTGTGTTGGTGCTGATCACGGTGTCCTTGGAAAAGGTCAGACGGGAGAGGCCGAAGGCGAGGAAAAGAAAGATCACGCCCTCGCCGTAGATCCCTGTTTGCAGGCCCTCCAGCCCGTCGAGCGGGGTGATGCCGGAGGTGGCGAGCGTGGACATCGCAAGGATGGCGGCGGTGATCGGGTCTTCATTGGCCACCACCATCAACAGCCACACAAGAAAGGTCAGACCCGCATAAATCGGGATCAGGTCCTGACCGATGCGGGTGATCCGCTTGGCAGAGCTGGCGCGTTTGAAGCGGTCAAAGCGTTCTTCGCCCTGCCCCGGTTCGGCCCGCGCTGTCACCTCGAACCCGCCGAGGTTCAACGGGGCCAGCACCGCAGAGGCCGACACCCAGATCACCAGCCCGCCGAGCCAGCCCACGATGCCGCGCCAGAGGTGCAGACTGTCGGTCAGGCGCTCGGGCTCAAAGAGCGGCGCACCGGTGGTGGTGAAGGCAGAGACCATTTCGACGTAGGCGTTGAGATAGCTCGTCGTCTCCAGCCCCTCGTAGAAGGGCAGCGCGAGAAAGAGCGGCAGCACGGTGTAGGCCAGAAAGAGCGAGGCGAGGTTTTCCAGATCGCTGTTGTCGGTCTTGGAGCGGTTGGCGATGGACAGCCCGATCATGGCGATCAGCACGAAGCCCATCACGCCCGAGTAAAAGAAGGCCTGCGCGACGGAGTGGTCGTCGATGTAGAGCGCGTGCAGTGCGGGCACGAACATCGCGGCCGCAAAGAGCCCCGTGAGCGGCAGGATCAGAGGAAGGAAAAGGATGCGCGAGAGCATGGGTTAGAAGAAGTCGATTGCGACCTGCAGGAGCTGCTCCACCTGCGCCACGTCCGCGGCCAGCGAGAACATCACCACCACGTCACCGGCCTGTAGCTTCATCCGGCCGGTGGGTTTGACGATCTTGTCGCCCTTGCGGACACCTGCGACCAGCACACCTTCGGGAAAGCCGATATCGCGGATCTCGACACCCGCGATGGACGAGGTCGAGAGCACTTCGGCCTCGATCATCTCGGCCTCGGCATCGCCCACGGAATACACGCTGCGCACGCGGCCATGGCGGATGTGGCGCAGGATCGAGCTGACGGTGGTGCCGCGTGGGTTTATATAGGCGTCGATGCCCAAGGGTTCCATCAGCGGCAAAAGCGTGGGGTCGTTGATGAGTGCGATGGCAAAGCCGCAGCCTTCGGCCTTGGCGCGCACCGCTGCCAGCATGTTGGTTTTGTCGTCATCGGTGACTGCAAGAATGGCATCGGCGCGCGAGACGTTGGCTTCGGCCAGCAACACGCTGTCGAGCCCGTCCCCATTGAGCACAATCGTGCGTTCCAACAACTCGGCTGCGCGTTCAGCGCATTTGCGTTCGCGCTCAATGACCTTGGCTTTGGTCTTGCGCCCTCTTTTTTCCAAAGCTTGCGCCACAGAGAGGCCGATATTGCCGCCGCCCACGATCACGAGCCGTTCCTGCACATGCGAGGATTTGCCGAAGACCTCAAGCGTGCGGGGGATGTCGTCGATGGGGGAAAAGACATATGCCTCATCGCCCGCCTGCAACTCATCATCGGCATCGGGCGCAAAAAGCTTGCCGTTGCGTCGCACACCCACGACCACGACACGCAGGGTCGAGAAGAGCTCTGTGAGCTGACGCAGGGAGGTGTTCAGGACCGGGCACTCCTCGCCCAACCTTAGCCCCATCAGTTGCGCCTCACCATCAAGGAACAGTTCCGTATCAAAGGCGGCGGGGGCGGCCAAACGCTGCATCGCGGCCTGGGCCACCTCTTTTTCCGGGCTGATCACCACGTCGATGGGCAGGTGATCACGGCGGTAAAGGTCTGAATATATAGCATCGAGATAGGACTGGCTGCGCAGGCGCGCGATCTTGCGCCGGATGTCGAAAACGGAATGCGCCACCTGACAGGTCACCATATTGACCTCATCCGAATGGGTGGCCGCAATGATCATATCCGCGTCGCGCGCCCCCGCTTTGTCGAGAACGTCCGGATAACTGGCAAAGCCTGTCAGGCCTTGCACATCGAGGGTTTCCGCAGCCCGACGTACAAGATCTGGGTTGTTGTCGACCACAGTGACATCATTATTTTCGCCGCTCAGATGGCGGGCGATCTGCCACCCCACCTGCCCGGCGCCACAGATGATGACCTTCATTCAGGCGCACCTTGACCAGTGTCGGAAACAATTGTGTGACAGATGCAGCCACATCGGTCAATTGCCTAATGGCGGATTGTATCAGCGCGTGCGGCTGCATTTTCTTGCAAGAAAATGCCTTAGAAAATTGAAATTTTCTAAGGCAGAATTTTTAAAAAATTCTGCAGCCTGCGAAGAAAACGCCGCTCAAGGTGAGCGGCCTCATGAAACTTTAATGTTCCGCTGATGGCTTAGCCGACAAGCTCCAGCCCGGAAAAGAAATAGGCAATCTCAACCGCTGCCGTCTCTGGCGCGTCCGAGCCGTGGACGGAGTTTTCACCCACGGATTCTGCAAACTCGGCCCGCACTGTGCCGGGGGCTGCATCGGCGGGGTTCGTGGCCCCCATCACTTCGCGGTTTTTCGCAATTGCGCCGTCACCTTCGAGCACTTGCACGACCACCGGTTCGCTCGCCATGAATTCGCACAATTCGTCGTAAAACGGACGCTCGGCGTGGACGGCATAGAACACGCCCGCCTGAGCTTTCGTCAGGTGAATGCGCTTTTGGGCAACGATCCGAAGACCTGCGTCTTCGAATTTTGCGTTGATCTTTCCGGTCAGGTTGCGCTTGGTGGCATCGGGTTTGATGATGCTCAGCGTGCGTTCTTGCGCCATGTCAGTCTCTTTCCTTGGGTTCAGATTTGCGCGCGAGTTAGCATGGGCACTGGCCTTTGAAAAGCCGCGATTGACGATGGGTTTAGGATCAGGCATCCCCCGCTCATGTTACGCGTTGATGACATCACCTATGCCGTGGCAGGGCGGCCGTTGTTCGAAGGAGCATCGGCCACGATCCCTGATGGGCACAAGGTGGGCATCGTGGGGCGCAATGGCACCGGCAAGACGACGCTCTTTCGGCTGATCCGGGGGGAGCTGGCGCTGGAATCGGGCGATCTTCACCTGCCCAAACGCGCCCGCATCGGCGGCGTGGACCAAGAGGTGCCGAGCAACGAGGTGTCGCTGCTAGATACCGTGTTGAAGGCGGACACGGAACGTGCTGATTTGCTTGCAAAATCCGAGGTCGAGACCGACCCAGATGCAATTGCCGAGATCCAGACGCGTTTGGCCGATATTGACGCGTGGTCCGCGGAAGGACGCGCGGCGAGCATTCTAAAGGGCCTGGGCTTCACCGATGCAGAACAAGCCATGCCATGCTCGGCCTTTTCAGGCGGCTGGCGGATGCGCGTGGCGCTGGCGGCGGTGCTCTTTTCCGCGCCGGATCTGTTGCTTCTGGACGAGCCGACGAACTATCTCGATCTGGAAGGCGCACTTTGGCTGGAAACCTATCTGGCGCGATACCCGCATACGGTTTTGGTGATCAGCCATGACCGGGGCTTGTTGAACCGCGCTGTGGGATCGATCCTGCATCTCGAGGATCGGAAACTGACGCTGTATCAAGGCGGTTACGATCAATTCGCCAAGACCCGGGCGGCCCGGCTGGCCGCTGCAGAAGCGGATGCCAAGAAACAAGAGGCGCGCCGCGCGCATCTGCAATCCTACGTGGATCGCTTCCGCTACAAGGCTGACAAGGCCAAGCAAGCGCAGGCCCGGATCAAGGCGTTGGCGAAGATGCAGCCCATCACCCGGCCCGAGGAGGCCGCGTTGCGGGCGTTTTCTTTTCCGGAGCCCGAAGAGCTGTCGCCACCCATCTTGCGTCTGGATGATGCCGCGGTGGGGTATGACGGTCAGGCGGTGTTGAAACGGCTGGATCTGCGCATTGACCAGGATGACCGGATCGCTCTTTTGGGCCGTAACGGAGAGGGAAAATCAACGTTTTCCAAGCTGTTGGCGGGCAAACTTCAAGCGTTGGAAGGCACAACCCATTCCATTTCCAAGCTGCGGATCGGGTATTTTGCACAGCACCAACTGGAAGAGCTGCACGCGGATGAAACACCGCTTGACCATATCCGACGGCTGCGCCCCGATGAGACGCCGAGCAAGCTGCGGGCGCGGCTGGGCGGGTTTGGCATTGGCGCAGAGCAGGCCGACACCATTGCCGCGCAGCTCTCTGGCGGGCAGAAAGCGCGGTTGAGCCTCGCCCTTGCCACGATCGACGCGCCGCATATGCTGATCCTCGATGAGCCGACCAACCATCTGGACATCGAAAGCCGGGAGGCGCTGGTGGAGGCGCTCACCGCCTATAGCGGGGCGGTCATTCTGGTGAGCCACGACATGCATCTGCTGAGCCTGGTGGCCGACAGGTTATGGCTTGTGAAGGACGGCCGGGTCGCGCCATTTGACGGGGATCTGGAGGCGTATCGCAAGCAGTTGTTAGGTCAGGATAGTCCTGCAAACCCGTCAAAACACAAGACTAAAACCAAGCGACCCTCGCGAGAAGCGGTGTTGGCCCTGCGCCAGGACGTCCGCAAATGCGAAGAACGCCTTGAGAAGTTACAGGACATGCAAGACAAGATTGCCGCAAAACTTGCCAATCGCGCGCTGTATGAAGAAGACAAAGCCGCGGACATGGCGTTGTGGCAGAGAAAATATGCCGAAGTCATGGATGGGCTGGATCGGGCAGAAACGCTTTGGATCGCGGCGCAGGAGCGGTTGGAGGCGGCCGAAAGCGTGTAGACCGGGCTTTCAAGCGCCCAGCCGAAGACTTATGTAAGCCTGATGGAAGAGTTTGACTATGGACGGCTGACCTATCTTGTCGTGCTGGGCTGCGCGGTGGTGTTCTGGTTTATGGCCACGAACCGCAACAGCATGAATAAAGTGCTGCAACAGCTTATGATCTGGGGCTT
>JBCBWJ010000245.1:0-5361 GCA_039817165.1 Pseudomonadota bacterium
GGGCGCCGCTGGCGCGGCGGTTCTGGCGCTTTCGCGCCATTGGCTGGTGGGGGGCGCTGTTGCTTTGCTCGCGCCGTTTGGGGTGATGTTGCCCTCGCTGGCGCTCGGCGCGATTTTGGCCCGGTGGGGGGTGGACCTGCCGGGGTTCTCGAACGTGGAATTGGTGGGGTTTTTGGGGATCTACACTGTGTTCCTGTTGTCGGCCTTTGGGCGATTGCCGGTGGATCTTTATCGGTTGGGGTATGCGCCGGGGCCCGTGGCGGTGATGGTCTTGGCCACGTGTTGCTATGCGGGGCTGACGGGGCATTGGGTGCTTGCCGCTGTGGCGGTTGCGGGGCAGTTTTTCTGGGTGATGGCATGGGGCAGCAGCAATTGGTTTGACTATGTGCTGCATGTTCTGTTGTGGCCCATCGCGCTGATCACGCTGCTGTTGCGGGTCAGTCTATAGGGTCAAAGAGCGCGTCAGACAGCGTGCAATCGCGGATCACGTCGCGGCCGCAAGGCACGGGGTCGAGGGATTTCGACAGGCACAGCCGCGCCTCTTGGATGCGGCCCTCGCGGCAGGTGATGGTGAGCATGTCGCGGGTCCAGCCGGGGTTGTCCTTGAGAAAGGCATCTTCGACCACGGAAGCCGGCAGTTTCACTGGTTTGGTCAGTTTGCGGAAGACATCAGGGCGGGTCACGCGGGCGTAGGCCTCTCGCGACAGGGCGTAGTAGGCAGGGGCGGAAAGGCCCGAGCAGGTGCCGTGTTTTTTCCATTGGTACCAAGCCAGCCCGGAGGTGCCCATGATGTCGGCCATTTCGCGCGTCATGGCACGAGAGGGCGGGCGCTCGGCGGATTGGCAATGGGCCGGCCAGCCGCGGTGATATTGCGGCCAGAGCCCGTGCAGCACCCAGCCGTGATCGGCCCCTGCCGCGCATTGTTCTGACTGGCGCGCGTCGCCTTCGAGGGCGCACCATGTGGGCGACCAGCTGAGCGCGAGCACGTAGTAGTCGAATGCGCCGGGGCGGTCGGGGTGGGGGCCCGCGCCAGAGGCATGAAGTGCCAGCAAAGCTGCCCAGATCCACCGCATGATTGGCCCTTTCTTTTTGCGCCACTGCCCACTATATACCCGCCAAGTTCCCCGACAACGGAAACCAGCCCCACCGCAGGCAAAGTGAGTAGGGCAGCCATTTCAGGCAACGGGGATGATGTGTTTGAAGGAGACCCGGCAATGTCAAAACCTCTTATGGCCAAGGCCACAGCCGTTTGGCTGGTGGACAACACCACCATCAGCTTCAAGCAGATCGCGGATTTCGCGGGGCTTCACGAGTTGGAAGTGCAGGGGATTGCCGACGGGGATGTGGCCACGGGCGTGAAGGGGTTTGACCCCATTGCCAACAACCAGCTGACGCAGGAAGAGATCGATACGGCGCAGGACAACCCGCTGCACAAGCTGACGCTGAAGTACAATGCCGCCGCCCAAGGCGAGGAAAAACGCCGGGGGCCGCGCTACACCCCGCTGAGCAAGCGGCAGGACCGGCCCAATGCGATCTTGTGGTTGGTGAAATTCCATCCTGAACTGGCGGACAGCCAGATCTCGCGGCTGGTGGGCACGACGAAGCCCACGATCACGACGATCCGGGAGCGGACGCATTGGA
Organism: Pseudomonadota bacterium; assembly: GCA_039817165.1. Lineage (GTDB taxonomy): Bacteria > Pseudomonadota > Alphaproteobacteria > Rhodobacterales > Rhodobacteraceae > Roseovarius. The sequence goes on from JBCBWJ010000245.1 coordinate 1,642, forward strand.
ACATCTCGAACATGCAACCGGTGGATCCGGTCGCACTTGGGCTGTGCAAACAGACCGAGCTGGACGCTGCCGTGCAGAAGGCCGCGGCCAAGAAGGCCAAGGACGGCGAGGCGATGAGCGATGACGAGCGTCGCAAATTGCTCAGCACGGAACAGAGCCTGTCGATGGATGCCGAGCCCAAGATGCCCACGGCCATTGAGGGGCTTGAGACGTTCAGCCTTGGTGGCGATGCGGATGAGGAGCCGCGCGTGGAAACGCGTGATGCGGACAGTTTCTTCAACCTGCCGGATGCATCGGACGAGGATGAGGACGGGGAAGAGGACGAAGACGCGGACGGCAAGGCCTGATCACGGGCGCAGGTGGGTCTGAAAGAAGGCCCACATCACGGTCATTGTATCAAGGTCGCGGTTGATGCGCTGAGCGTCAGGGCCCGGTTGTACGGCGTCCACATCCGGCACATCGTGCCCACCGCCGATCACCTTGTAGCGGGTGACGGTGCCGTTGCGGGTGCATCCGGTCCATGTCATTTCGCCCACGCGGCTGCCATCATCAGGATCGATGTTTTCCAGCATTTGCCCCTCTTGACCGGTGCAGCCATGCAGCTGCCGCCAGTGTTCCATGACCTCCGGCACAGAGACCTCTCGGCCGCTTGCGAAAATCCAGCCTTCGTAGGGGAGCACGCGGTCGTCGGTGCCGTGCACGTGCATGAGCGCGGGTGGTGGATTGGGCGTGCAGGTTTCCAAATGTCCGCCATAAGCTGACCCGATGAGCGGGGCCGCGGCGGCGAAGGGCGTGTCAGAGAGGCAGATCATACGGTAGGTCATGATCGCGCCGTCGGAGATGCCGGTGATGTAGATGCGGTTCGGATCGGCGATGCCGGTGTCTGTGAAGCGCTCGATGAGGGCCAGAAGAAAGGCCTCATCATCAATTGCGGTGCCGTCCGGTGTGGTGGTGTTGGGCAGGCCATCAAAGAGCGCCCATTGCCCTTTGTAGGCCGCTGGGAAAAGCACCACGGCACCATCGCGGGCCGCAAGGCGCCTCAGATCAGGCCAGGCGAGGGTTTCGGGCACAGTGGCTTTTTCGGCGGCGCTTTCGGGCCGCGTGTAGCCGTGCAGGGCGAGGACGAGCGGAGCCGTGAGTGACCGGTCGGCGCGCCCATCTTCGACCCAGATCACACGTTCAACCCCGTCTTGGAGCACGCGCAAGGCCTCTGCCTGGGCAAAAGGTGCGGCAAAACACACACAGGTGATCAGGGCAAATCCGGCTTTGGTCATCATGGCGGGTCCTTGCTGCAGTGCCTGCAATATACAGCGGGTGCGCGGGATTGGGACTCAAGATCATGTGGCGGATTGAGAATCCTCCGCGGTGCAGGGCCGCCCGTTTGGCCGGATTTTGAGGCCGATCGGGGCGCAGTGGTATGGCACGATCACCACAATAGCGCGGTCTAAGCGCTTAAATTCTTGCAAAATTTTCGGTTCTGGTCCACGTTTGACAAAATTCGGGCGCTAAGACCCGGCATCAGAGGCGTGATCGGAGAGGCAGGTCACATGACAATTAAAAGAGCCATGCGGGCCATTTTGGCCGCCGCGCTTGTGCTGTTGGGGCCTGTGGCCCAAGTGGCTGTGGCGCAGAATTTGCAGGTCGTGCGTGAAGGCACGTCTCGCAATCTTAACATCGTGATGAACCAGGCGGTGGTGGTCGAAAGTGACACGCCATTCGCGGAGCTCAGTATTGCCAACCCGGCGATCGCGGACTTCTCGACGCTGTCGGATCGGACGATCTATGTTTTGGGCAAAGCGCCCGGGCGGACCACCCTGACGCTCTTGGATGCATCGGGGCGGCTGATTACCAATGTGGATGTGCGGGTGAGCGCGGATGTGTCCGAGTTCAAAGAGCGTCTGCGGCAGATCCTGCCCAACGAGAAGATCGAAGTGCGCACGGCCAATGACGGGATTGTCCTGTCGGGCACTGTGACCTCGACCACCAAGATGGATCGCGCGCTGGAGTTGGCGCAGCGCTATGCGCCGGAACGGGTGTCGAACCTGATGAGCGTTTCGGGCAAGCAGCAGGTCATGCTCAAGGTGCGGTTCGCGGAAATGCAGCGGACGGTGGCCAAACAGCTGAGCACCTCGGTGGGGATTACGAACACCAGTGGCGATCTGGGCATTTTGGGCGAGTCTGGTACGTTCCTTGACGGGGCCAACTCTATCACCGGGCCCAACATCACCACACAGCCTGACATTGAAGGTGCCATAGCTTTTGGTTTCGGGTTTGGATCAACCCAGGTGGGTATCCTTTTGGAAGCGCTGGAAAGCAAAGGTGTTGTGCGGTCGCTGGCTGAGCCCAACCTGACCGCCCTGTCAGGACAAGAGGCGACATTCCTTGCCGGTGGTGAATTCCCGATCCCTGTGGCCGCTGATGACGGCAACGTCGGAATCGAGTTCAAGCCGTTCGGTGTTGAATTGAACTTTGTGCCGCGTGTTGTCGAAGACGGCGTAATCAATCTGGAACTGGCCGCGGCGGTCTCGTCGCTTGACAGTGCGAACGGGATCGAAGCCAACGGTCTGACGGTCAACGCTTTCCGTCGCCGCGATACGTCCACCACGGTGGCGTTGCGTGATGGTCAGAGCTTTGCGATTGCGGGCCTTCTGGAAGATGATTTCCGTGACACCAACGGTCAGGTGCCGTGGCTGGGTGACATACCGGTTCTTGGTACGCTTTTCCGCAGTGTGGATTATCAACGTTCGCAGACCGAACTGGTGATCATCATTTCGGCCCATATGGTGACGCCCACCACGGGCGAGGCGCTGGCCTTGCCGACGGACCGGGTGCGCATCCCGAGCGAGCGTGAATTGTTCCTCAACGGCCGTGTTGCCATTGATGTTCCAGCCAACAGCGCCGAAGGACAAGTGGCGCGGCAGGATTTCACGGGCTCTTACGGCTACATCATGGAATGAGGGTGGAGGCGAGATTATGAAAACGCAACTTCTGAGCTCTGTCGCCATTGTCGCGCTTGCGGGCTGTTCGAGCACAGTCGAGGTTTACCGGTCCTATAGCGAGGCCGGGTCGGTGATCGAAAGCGATGATTTCGGCAACTCGACAATGAACAACACGCAAATCCACTCTGGCGAGAAGGACTTTGCGATCGACCTGGCCAACCGCTTTGCCAAGCAGGTGCCGACGACGATCAACTTCGCCTTCAATTCCGCTGTGCTGGACGCAGAGGCGCGGGCGATCCTCGACAAGCAGGCGCATTTCATCCGCCAGTTCCCGGAAGTGCGGTTCAAGGTGTTTGGCCACACCGATGCGGTAGGGTCGCAAGGCTTCAACCGTCGTCTGGGCCAACGCCGTGCCAATGCGGCTGTGCGGTATCTTGTATCCCGCGGGATCAGCCGGTCGCGGCTTGAGGCCGTTGTGTCCTTCGGTGAGACGCGGCCTGTGATCGTTACGGAAAACCGCGAGCGCAAGAACCGGCGCACGGTGACCGAAGTGAGCGGCTTTGTGAAATCGCATCCGATCATCATTGATGGCAAATACGCCGAGGTGATTTATCGCGAATATATCGCAAGTGGTGCACCCGAAAGCACGCTGACGGACCTGTCCATCAACACGGGCGGCGCCGAATAAATCCAAAGGTTTGGCACCTGTCAGGCCCCGAAAAGTCCGCCGTTTGGCGGGCTTTTTTTGTTGAACGAAATCCCACAATTACGATCTTTTGGC
>JBCBWJ010000246.1:0-5353 GCA_039817165.1 Pseudomonadota bacterium
CGTACTTGTCCGAGCCATACTCCTTTTCGAAAGCGTCGAGCCGACTGCGCACGGCATCCACGTTGCGCGTGTCAGTCTCACGCACGTCAAAAAAGCGCTTCTCTTCGAAAAGCTCTGGCACCAGACGCGCATTGCCCCAAGCACTGTTGAAGCGTTCCACCCCGATGGCGACATCGGGATGGGTGTTGGCCAAATGCGCCAAACCGGAGGTGCCCGACCGGGCACATCCACCGACGAAGAGGTATTTGAAATCAGGCGTCATTGGCAAGATTTGCTTTCATGAGCGACACGCAATCTGCGCGTCACTCACCATCCTCGTGATCCAAAAGCTCCATGTTGAGGCCAAGACCACGCACCTCTTTGACAAGCACGTTGAAGCTTTCGGGCACGCCTGCTTCAAAGTTATCCTCGCCCTTGACGATGCTTTCATAGACCTTGGTCCGGCCTGCCACATCGTCCGACTTCACCGTCAGCATTTCCTGCAGGGTGTAGGCGGCGCCGTATGCTTCGAGCGCCCAGACCTCCATCTCGCCGAAGCGCTGGCCGCCGAACTGCGCCTTACCGCCCAGCGGCTGCTGGGTGACGAGGGAGTACGGACCAGTGGAGCGGGCATGGATCTTGTCGTCCACGAGGTGGTGCAGTTTCAGGAGGTATTTGACGCCAACGGTCACCGGGCGGCTGAATTGCTCACCCGTGCGCCCATCGAAGAGAACCGACTGTCCGCTTTCGTCAAAGCCTGCGCGCATCAGCGCATCGTTGACGTCTGCCTCTTTCGCACCGTCAAAGACCGGTGTTGCGATTGGCACACCGTGGGTGACGTTACCGGCGGCTTCCACCAGCGCATCCTCGGACATACTGACGATGCCGTCCTCATAGACGTCGTCGCCATAGGCGATCTTCATCGCCTCACGCACCGGGGTCAGGTCGCCAGAGCGGCGGTATTCCTGCAGCGCATCGTCGATCTGCACACCCAGACCGCGCGCGGCCCAGCCCATATGCGTCTCAAGGATCTGACCCACGTTCATGCGCGAGGGCACGCCGAGCGGGTTGAGACAGAAATCAACCGGTGTCCCGTCCGCAAGGAACGGCATGTCTTCCATCGGAACGACCTTGGAAATCACACCCTTGTTGCCGTGACGGCCCGCCATCTTGTCGCCGGGCTGCAGCTTGCGTTTCACCGCGATGAAGACTTTGACCATCTTCATCACGCCGGGCGGCAGATCATCGCCGCGACGGACCTTTTCGACCTTGTCGTCGAACCGGGCATCGAGCGTGCGCTTTTGCGCCTCGTACTGCTCATTGAGCGCTTCGACGACTTGGGCATCGCCCTCGTCTTTCAGCGCCAATTGCCACCACTGACCGCGGCTCAGCGTTTCGAGCAGTTCCTCGGTGATCTCGGAGTTCGCCTTGACGCCTTTTGGACCTTTGACAGCGATTTTGCCAAGGATCATGGATTTCAGACGCGCATAGATGTTGCGCTCCAGGATGGCGAGTTCGTCATCGCGGTCACGAGCCAGACGTTCAACCTCTTCACGCTCAATCTGCAGCGCGCGTTCGTCTTTTTCCACGCCGTGACGGTTGAAGACACGAACCTCAACCACGGTGCCGAAATCACCCGGCTTCACCCGCAGCGACGTGTCGCGCACGTCAGAGGCTTTCTCACCAAAGATGGCGCGCAAAAGCTTTTCTTCCGGCGTCATCGGGCTTTCGCCCTTTGGCGTGATCTTACCCACGAGGATATCGCCCGGCTGCACGTCGGCCCCGATGTAGACGATGCCCGCCTCATCAAGGTTGCGCAGCGCTTCTTCGCCCACGTTGGGGATGTCGCGCGTGATCTCTTCCGGGCCAAGCTTGGTGTCCCGTGCGGCGACCTCGAATTCCTCAATGTGGATCGAGGTGAAGACGTCGTCGCGTGCCACACGTTCGGAAATCAGGATCGAGTCCTCAAAGTTGTAACCGTTCCAGGGCATGAACGCAGTGACCACGTTCTTGCCAAGCGCCAATTCACCCAGATCGGTCGACGGACCATCGGCGATGACTTCGCCTTTGGTCACTTCCTGACCCACTTTCACCAGCGGCTGCTGGTTGATGCAGGTGTTCTGGTTGGAGCGCTGGAACTTGCGCATGCGGTAGATGTCAACGCCAGGATCGCCAATCTCGAGGTCTTCCGTGGCGCGGATCACGATCCGCTGTGCATCCACCTGGTCGATGATGCCAGCGCGTTTGGCCAGCACGGACGCGCCGGAATCGCGCGCCACAACACCTTCGATGCCGGTGCCGATCAAAGGCGCCTCGGAGCGCAGTGTCGGCACGGCCTGACGTTGCATGTTGGAGCCCATGAGCGCGCGGTTGGCGTCATCGTTTTCCAGGAACGGAATGAGCGAGGCCGCGACCGAGACCAGCTGTTTGGGGCTCACGTCGATCAGGTCCACGTTTTCGACAGGGGCCAGCATGTATTCGCCAGATTGCCGCGTGTTGACCATTTCGTTGACGAACTTGCCCTTGTCGTCGAGCGACGCGTTGGCCTGCGCCACGGTGTGACGCATTTCCTCGGTGGCGGACATGTAGTGCACTTCGTCTGTCACTTGTGCGTCGTTGACCACACGGTAGGGCGTTTCAATGAAGCCATACTTGTTGACGCGCGCAAAGGTCGCGAGGCTGTTGATCAGACCGATGTTGGGCCCTTCGGGCGTTTCAATCGGGCACATACGGCCATAGTGGGTCGCGTGAACGTCACGCACCTCAAAGCCTGCGCGTTCGCGGGTCAGACCGCCCGGCCCAAGCGCGGAGAGGCGACGCTTGTGCGTCACTTCCGAGAGCGGGTTGGTTTGGTCCATGAACTGGGATAGCTGCGAGGAGCCGAAGAATTCGCGCACGGCCGCCGCGGCGGGCTTGGCGTTGATCAGGTCCTGCGGCATCACCGTGTCGATTTCCACCGACGACATGCGCTCTTTGATCGCGCGCTCCATCCGGAGGAGACCCACGCGGTACTGGTTTTCCATCAATTCGCCGACAGAGCGGACGCGACGGTTGCCGAGGTGGTCGATGTCATCGATGTCGCCCTTGCCGTCGCGCAGATCGACAAGCGCTTTGACACAGGCCACGATATCTTCGCGGTCCAGCGTGCGCTGCGTGTCTGGCTTCTCAAGGGCCAGACGCATGTTCATTTTCACACGGCCCACTGCGGAGAGGTCATACCGCTCCCCGTCGAAGAACAGCGTTTCAAAGAGCGCCGATGCAGCCTCTTCGGTGGGCGGCTCGCCAGGGCGCATGACGCGGTAGATATCCATGAGCGCGGTCGTGCGGTTCATGTTTTTGTCAGCGGCCATGGTGTTGCGCATGTAGGGGCCGACGTTGACATTATCGATGTCGAGCACCGGGATCTCGGTGATGCCCGCCTCGACCAGTTCCATCACAGAACCGCCAATGATGCTGCCTTCCTTGTCGCGCTCAATCGTCAGTTCATCACCGGCTTCCACATAGATGGCGCCATTTTCTTCGTTGATGATGTCCTTTGCGACGAATTTGCCCGCTATTTGCTCAAACGGCAGCAAAAGGTCAGTGACCTTGCCGTCGTCGATCAGTTTCTTGACAGCGCGCGGCGTGACCTTCTTGCCAGCTTCACCGATCACATCACCAGACTTGGCGTCAACAAGATCGTAGAGCGGACGCGTGCCACGTACACGGTCGGGGAAGAACTTGGTCACCCAACCCTTGTTCTTTTTGAGCGTGTAAGTGACCGTTTCGTAATAGGCGTCCATGATGTCTTCCTGGGTCAGGCCCAAGGAATAAAGAAGCGTGGTCACGGGCAATTTCCGGCGACGGTCGATGCGCGCAAAAACAATGTCTTTGGCATCAAATTCGAAATCGAGCCAAGATCCGCGATAGGGAATGATACGGCAGGCAAAGAGCAGCTTGCCCGAGGAATGTGTTTTACCCTTGTCATGGTCAAAGAACACGCCCGGCGAGCGGTGCATCTGGCTGACGATCACGCGCTCAGTGCCGTTTACCACAAAAGTGCCATTGGGCGTCATCAATGGCATATCGCCCATGAAGACGTCTTGTTCCTTGATGTCCTTGACGGATTTGGCGCCGGTGTCTTCGTCCACATCAAACACGATCAGACGCAGCGTGACCTTCAAGGGCGCGCTGTAGGTCATGTCGCGCTGCATGCACTCTTCGACATCGTATTTCGGCCGTTCGAGTTCGTAGCTGACGAACTCCAGAACGCTGGTCTCGTTGAAATCCTTGATCGGGAAGACCGACTGGAAGACACCTTTGATGCCCTCACCATCCGTTGGATCAGGCTGATCGCCTGAGTTCAGAAACAGATCGTAGGAGGATTTCTGAACCTCTATGAGGTTCGGCATCTCGAGAACTTCGCGGATTTTACCGTAGTACCGGCGTAGACGTTTCTGGCCGAGGAACGATGGTGCCATGGATGTTGGATCTCCGGTTTTTAATCACGATGTGCATACGGGTTGGGCACCCCGGCTGCGCATCAGATACGGATGCCTGCGTTTCAATACCTGGACCATCACCCACGATGCTCCTCCCGAAACGGCAGACTACCCCGTCAAAGCCCACACCTAGGGTGGACTTTGAGAGGGTTGTCTCAATGTCTGTGTGTCCCGTTTACGCGCCCATAAAACGAATCATGTGCGGGATGTAGCAAGCTGCATGGGGGTCTTCAAGGGATGGACCGGATTAAGGCAGCCCAAGATACCTGAAAAAACAACAAAGCTCGGCCTTTTCACCCGGCTTTTTTTCCGAGGATTGGCCTTCATGGCCAGAACTCGCGCGCGTACCCCCAAAAGGTCGCGCCCATATCACCGGATCACGTGTACGGCGCATTTGGCGTGGCGGACGACCCAATCGGCGGTGGATCCAAGAAAGACATTCTCCAGACCGGGCACATGAGAGGCAATAACAATGCAGTCATTTTCATGCGATGTCGCGTGGTTTACAATTTGTCGCCCGGCGTGGCCCGAAACCAGAACCGTGTCGGCGCCTGGCAATGCTTCGGCCGCGGCCTCGAGATCCTTGGATGTCTTGTCGGCCATCTTTGTCAAGAGTGCGTCGGGCACTTCGCTGGCGGCAAAGGCGGGGATCGCGTTCAGGACATGCATGACCGTGTATGCAGCGTCAGAATCTGCCAATGTAAGCGCGGCCTTGAACGAGGCTTGCGTGTCATGATCGTCGTCAAAGACTATTGGAACGAGTAACTTCTTGTACATGGTGCTCCTCCTTGGGATGTGGATTTAACATCCAATCGGAACCGTAGCCTTTCCGCCAACAGGCCGCCTTGAGCGAGATCAATACGGCGCAGACCGGATGCGTGTTTGGTCAAGGA
>JBCBWJ010000247.1:0-5336 GCA_039817165.1 Pseudomonadota bacterium
GACGGGCACCAGCGCGTCCAGCGGCCTGTCGCTGATGACCACACCGGCGGCGTGGGTGGAGGCGTTGCGCAACAGCCCCTCGACCTGCATCCCGTATTTCAAAAGCCGGTCGACCACCTCTTCGTTGCGGGCCTCCTCGCGCAGGCGGTCTTCTTGGGCGAGCGCCTGTTCGATGGAGACGGGTTTGACGCCTTCGACGGGGATCATCTTGGACAGGCGATCCACCTGGCCGTAGGGCATTTGCAGCACGCGCCCGATATCGCGCACCGCGGCCTTTGACAGGAGCGCGCCGAAGGTGATGATCTGGCCCACCCGGTCGCGGCCGTATTTTTCCTGGACGTATTGGATGACCTCTTCGCGGCGATCCATGCAGAAATCGATGTCGAAATCCGGCATGCTGACGCGTTCGGGGTTGAGGAAGCGTTCAAAAAGCAGGGAGTAGCGCAAGGGATCAAGATCGGTGATGGTCAGAGCATAGGCCACCAAAGAGCCCGCGCCCGAACCGCGACCCGGGCCCACGGGGATGTCCTTTTCCTTGGCCCATTTTATGAAATCGGCGACGATCAGGAAATAACCCGGAAAGCCCATGCCTTCGATGATGCCCAGCTCAAATTCGAGGCGTTTTTCGTAGTCTTCCACCGGGGCGGCATGAGGGATGACGGCGAGCCGCTCTTTGAGGCCCTCTTGGGACTGACGGCGCAGCTCTTCGACCTCATCTTCGGCAAAGCGCGGCAGAATGGGATCGCGGCGATAGGCGGCAAACGCGCAGCGCTGTGCAATCTCGACGGTGTTTTCAATAGCCTCTGGCAGGTCAGCAAAAAGCGTGGCCATTTCTTGCGGGCTTTTGAAATAGTGCTGTGGGGTCAGGCGGCGGCGCGGCTGGCTTTGGTCCACATAAGCGCCTTCGGCCACACAGATCATCGCGTCATGGGCCTCAAACATGGCCTCGCTGGGAAAATATGCGTCATTGGTGGCGACCAGCGGGATGTCCATCGCGTAGGCCATCTCCACGTGGCCGCGCTCGGTCAGGCGTTCGGCCTCGGGCAGGCCAGCCTCGCCGGGGTGGCGTTGCAGCTCAATGTAGAGCCTGTCGCCGTAGATCTCGTGGAAGCGCTGCATCAAAGCCTCGGCGGCGGGGCGTTGACCGCCCTGCAACAGCCGCCCAACCGGGCCGTCCGGGCCACCGGTGAGGCAAATGACGGAGGCTGCATGCGCTGCGAGGTCCGCCAAAGTCACGTGAGGCAATTGCCCATCCCCGCGCAGGTAGAGGCAGGAATTGAGCTTCATGAGGTTTTCATACCCCGCTTCGTTTTGAGCAAGTAAAACTATGGGCGCGGGCGGACGGGCTTTTTCCCCTGGCGCGGGCGTGAGGTAGGCCAGATCAAGCTGGCACCCCATGATGGGCTGCACCCCTTCGCCTTGGGCGGCCACGGCGAACTCAAGTGCCGCGAACATGTTGTTTGTGTCGGTCACCGCAACCGCGGGCATGCTTGCTTTGGCGCACATTCCAGGCAGCTTTTTGAGGCGCATCGCCCCTTCGAGCAAAGAGTATTCTGTGTGGACGCGGAGGTGAATGAATCGGGCAGAGCTTTTCATGGGCCAACAGTAGTCCAGCTGTGCTTTGGGCGGAACACCTCACTGGCATATCAGCTGCTGAAATTGGCGGCACCTCGGAGCGGCACGCCCTTCTGAGTACAGGTTTTGATGGAGACCCTGTTTCCCTTCGTCTGCCCTTCAGCTAAGCACGGATCGCCAAGGGCTCGGGGGACATGACTGAAACTCTACTGTCAATAAAGGGGCTTACCAAAGCTTACCCGGGCGTGATCGCTAATGAAGACGTGTCCTTCGACATCCGCCGAGGGGACGTGCATGCTCTCTTGGGTGAAAACGGCGCAGGCAAATCGACACTGGTCAAGATGATCTACGGGCTGGTGCGCCCGGATGCAGGGTCAATGAAATTGAGCGGCGCTGCTTACGCTCCATCGGAACCGAGGGCCGCTCGGGCGGCGGGCGTGGCGATGGTGTTTCAGCACTTCTCCCTCTTCGAAGCTTTGACGGTTGCAGAAAACATCGCACTGGGCATGGAGCACCCTCCGCCTATGCGGACATTAGCGACCCGGATACGAGACATGTCTGATGGATACGGGCTGCCGTTGTCGCCGGACCGGCTGATCGGCGATTTGTCGGCAGGAGAACGCCAAAGGGTTGAGATCATCCGTTGCCTTTTGCAGGACCCGAAACTGTTGATCATGGATGAACCGACCTCCGTTTTGACGCCGCAAGAGGTTGAGGTGCTGTTTTCCACCCTGCGCCAACTGAGCGCAGATGGTGTAGCCATCTTGTACATTTCTCACAAGCTGGAAGAAATCCGAGAGCTTTGCGACACCGCAACGATCTTGCGCCAAGGGCGCAAAGTGGCAACCTGTACTCCAGGCGATGTTTCTGCCCGGGAGATGGCAGAGATGATGGTGGGCACCAGTTTCAAAGCCGCAACCCGCGCGCCGCGACCTTTGGGACAACCGGCACTCGAGGTTCGTGACCTGTCCGCTCCCGCCCCATCACAGTTCGGGACCGCACTGAAGGACATTGCATTCACCTTGTACGCCGGCGAAATACTTGGCGTCGGCGGGGTTGCAGGCAACGGTCAGGATGAACTGCTCGCGGTACTGTCCGGCGAAACGACGACACCTACCGGGTCTATCACGTTCAAAACGCGGGATGTGTCCAGGCTGGGCCCTGCCGCGCGCCGCCGCCTCGGTCTTCTCAGTGCACCAGAAGAAAGACTAGGGCACGCTGCGGCCCCTAACATGTCACTCACAGAAAACACGGCTCTCACGGCGGCAGAGCGCCAAGGGTTTTTATCGTCAGGATTTCTAAACTGGTCCGCCGCTCGGACCTACACGGACAGGGTAATTGCAGGCTTTGATGTGCGCACACCGAGCGCAGATGCTGCAGCGCGCTCGTTGTCCGGGGGCAATCTACAGAAATTTGTGATCGGACGGGAGATATCGCAAAACCCAGACGTGCTTGTGGTCAACCAACCAACTTGGGGCGTGGATGCCGCCGCGGCCGCCGCAATCCGGCAGGCCCTGCTTGATCTGGCGGGCGCGGGTGCGGCAGTGCTTTGCATTTCGCAAGACCTTGACGAGTTGATGGAGATTTCTGATCGGTTTGGTGCGCTCACGGCAGGCCGACTTTCGACCATACGCCCGACGGGTGACCTCAGCATCGATGAGATTGGCCTGATGCTGGGTGGGACAAATGATCTGGAACAAGCACATGTTTGACTGCGCGCCCAAATGCCAGGCCTTTGACGGGGATACTTGGGGCATTAAGAAAAACTGGGTGCGCTCTCCCGCTGAGGTTAGGAGAGGGCCATGCTGAGGCTCGAAAAACGCGCCGCGCCCTCACGACGTTGGACGATGCTTTCGCCGCTTTTCGCGGTTCTGCTGACCATGGTGGCGGGTGGTGTGCTTTTTGCTGTCCTCGGAGAAAACCCGCTGGAGGCGATCCGCACAATTTTCTGGGATCCGCTTTTCGGGGAGTTTGCCTTTTATTACAAGCCGCAATTGCTCATCAAAGCAGCGCCGCTCATTCTAATCGCCATTGGTCTGGCCATGGGGTTTCGCGCAGGGGTGTGGAACATCGGCGCTGAGGGGCAATACATCATCGGCGCGCTGACCGGTGCCGGGGTTGGGTTGGCCTTCTATCCGATGGAGAGCGCGTGGATCTTCCCGCTCATGGTAGTGGCCGGGGCCTTGGGAGGATGGGCCTGGGCCATAATCCCTGCCCTTTTGCGGGTGCGATTTGGCACCAATGAAATCCTTGTCTCACTGATGCTTGTCTATGTTGCCGAGCAGGTGCTGGCGAAAATGGCGCTTGGTCTTTTGCGCAATCCTGAAGGCTCAGGCTTTCCTGGCTCGCGAAATCTGCAGCAGTATTCATCGGCCCATAACGCAGATCTAATCGCAGGCACAGGTATGCATTGGGGTGTCTTGAGCGCGCTTATTGCGGTGGTGTTTGCTTACATACTGATGACGCGGCACGTTCTGGGTTATCAAATCAGGCTCACCGGCGAGGCCCCACGCGCCGCACGGTTTGCCGGCGTCTCACCGGCGCGGATCGTTCTTTTCTGTCTGGGCACTTCGGGCGCCTTGGCAGGACTGGCGGGGCTCTTTGAAGTGTCGGGGCCGTCCGGCCAAGTGAGCATTGATTTCAATGTGGGCTACGGGTTCACCGCCATCATCGTGGCCTTTCTGGGCCGTTTGCACCCGGTTGGCATACTGTTTGCGGGTTTGCTGATGGCGCTCACTTACATCGGAGGTGAGATTGCGCAGTTGAACCTGGGCTTGCCAGCGGCTGCGATCCAGATGTTCCAGGGGATGCTTTTGTTCTTCCTTCTGGCCATCGATGTGTTTGGCCACTACCGCGTGCGGTGGGTCTTGGCGAAGGCGGCGTGATGGATCTGTCTTCGATCAATCCCGCCTTGCTCTTGGCATCGCTATTGGTGGCGTCCACGCCCATATTGCTGGCGGCTTTGGGAGAGCTGGTAGTGGAGCGGGCGGGAGTGCTCAATCTTGGCGTCGAGGGGATGATGATCACCGGCGCTATTTGTGGATTTGTGATCGCAGTCCAAACCGACAACCCTGCGCTCGGCTTTTTGGCGGCGACCTTTGGCGGTGCGGCGCTTTCACTTTTATTTGCAGCTCTTACACAGCTTGCGCTTGCCAATCAGGTGGCGAGCGGGCTGGCATTGACGCTCTTTGGTCTTGGGCTGTCATCGTTGATGGGACAGGGTTATGTGGGTATCAAGCCACCCCAAACCCCGGAGCTGGACTTGGGACCTTTGGCCGACATTCCGTTTTTTGGAACAGTCTTTTTTTCACATGACGCGATTGTCTATCTGGGCATAGCGCTTGTGGTCGCGATCTGGGCCGCGCTGAAATACACGCGTGCAGGCCTGATCCTGCGCGCCGTGGGCGAAAACCATGATGCGGCCCATGCGCTTGGCTACAATGTGGTCCGTGTGCGGGTCATGGCGATTGTATTTGGCGGGGCCTGTGCCGGACTTGGCGGCGCCTATATCAGCCTGGTGCGGGTGCCGCAGTGGACAGATGGGATGACCGCAGGCACCGGGTGGATTGCACTTGCCCTCGTTGTCTTTGCAAGTTGGAAAGCAGGCAGGGTGCTGCTCGGTGCCTGGTTATTTGGCGGTGTGACCGTGTTGCAGTTGAACCTGCAGGCGGCGGGCGTTGCCATTCCTGTCGAATACCTCAATATGTCGCCTTACGTGATTACCATCCTGGTGCTGGTCATCATGTCAGCCGACCGCACCC
>JBCBWJ010000248.1:0-5299 GCA_039817165.1 Pseudomonadota bacterium
TGAGGGAGGCCAAAAAGCGCACCTCCGTCCCTTTGCGTTCACTCGTCTCGCCCACGACCTTGAGGTGCTCTACCGTGTCACCACCCTCAAACCGCGCCACGTGTTCACGGCCATTTCGCCAAATCCGCAGTTCCAGCCAATCCGACAGCGCATTTACCACCGAAACACCGACGCCATGCAGACCGCCTGACACCTTGTAGGAATTGCTGTCAAACTTACCGCCAGCATGCAGCTGCGTCATGATCACTTCGGCAGCGGAAACGCCCTCTTCTTCGTGGGTTTCGACCGGAATACCACGGCCATTATCGCTCACCGATACGCTGGAATCCCCGTGAATGGTGACAGTCACACGGTCCGCATGGCCCGCCAAAGCCTCATCGATGCCGTTGTCCACGACCTCATAGACCATATGGTGCAGACCAGAGCCATCATCCGTGTCCCCGATATACATCCCGGGACGCTTTCTGACTGCCTCTAACCCTTTGAGAACCTTAATAGAATCAGCGCCATACTCTTCGGGCGCTGCTGCTGCTTCTGCCATCCGGGTGAACCCCAATTATTTTCCCCTCTTTATACGGTTTTATTGGGGGAATGTCACGCGATTGGCACAATATTTTGTGTCAGGCCTCTGGCCTGTCAACAAGGCGTATCCCGTGACGAAACGCCGTCTTCGGTCACCTTCAGGTACTGCGCCCGGTCGCCCAACTCCGCAAACAACTCCGGCCCGGTGCCGGTCATCCACGCCTGCGCCCTCAACGCGAAAACCTCGTCATAAAGGGCGGCTCGGCGCGTCGCATCCAGATGTGCAGCCACTTCATCAAGCAGCAACAAGGGCGATGCACCAAAGTCTTCTGTGAGCGCCCTAGCATTGGCCAGGATGAGCGAGATGAGCAGCGCTTTCTGTTCGCCTGTAGAACAGTCTTTGGCGGGCACGCCTTTGACCGCGTAGACGCCGTACAGATCCGCACGGTGCGGCCCAACCAGCGTGCGTCCAGCGGCCAGATCGCGAAACCGGCTTTCATGCAGCGCCTCACGGAAATCGGCTTCGTTCTCGGGCATTTCGCCTTCTGTCAACGTCAGGTCAAGCTCCGCGGACGGAAAGGCCGTATCGGACTCCAGCTGCGCATCCCGAAGCCGTTCCAATGCGGCGATGCGGTTTTGATGGATCGCGGTTCCGGCCTCCGCCATTTGCCGCTCTAGTGCGACATACCAATGCCCGTCGCGCACCTGATCCTTGAGCAGACGGTTGCGCTCTCGCATCGCTTTTTCATAAGACAGCGCCGCCTCGGCATGATCGGGCGTAAAGCTCAACGTCATGCGGTCCAGAAACCGCCGCCGTCCCTCTGCGCCCTCGATCCACAGCCGGTCCATGGCAGGGATCAGCCACAGCACCCGCGCGATCCGGCCCAACGCCAGTTGCGAGGCTGGTTTGGCGTCCAAGCGCACCTGCCGACTGCTTTCGCCCTGCGCTTCGATTTCCACTTCATGGACCTGCTGTAGGGAATGCAGATGCCCCACCAGCTTCCAACCGATGGCATCAGGCCGTCGTGCCATATCCGCCGCCGCCGCACGCCGCAGCCCGCGCCCGGGGGAAAACAGCGACACCGCTTCCAGAATGTTGGTCTTGCCCGCGCCGTTGGGCCCATAGATTGCCACCGGCCGCCCATCGCCTTCAATGCGTGCGCTGTGATGCGACCGAAAGTACGACAGGCTCAGATGCGACAGGTACAGGCCAGGCATCCGCGCCCTTTCATCTTGCTAAAAATACTCTCGCCGAAGGCATCCGACTGATGTCACACCCGCATCGGCATCACGACATAGACCGCCGTCGTGTCATTGCCTTCGCGCATCAAGGTGGGATCGCCGGAAGAGTTGAACATGAACACCGCATTTTCGCGATCCACCTGGCTTGCAATCTCCAGCAAGTATTTGGCGTTAAAGCCAATTTCGAGTTTGTCATCGCCTTAGGCCACGGCAAGTTCTTCTTCCGCCGCGCCGCTGTCAGGGGCATTCACCGACAGCACCAACCGGTCCTCGTCCAGCGATAGTTTCACCGCCCGAGACCGTTCGGAGCTGACAGTCGCGACCCGGTCCACGGCCTTGGCAAACTCGCTCGCATCCACCTCAAGCCGGCGCGTGTTCCCGGTGGGAATGACGCGGGTGTAATCGGGGAAGGTGCCGTCGATGACCTTCGATGTCAGTGTGATATCTGGTGTGGCAAAGCGCACTTTCGTCTCTGAAACGGACACCGCGATCACTGTTTCATCATCGTCCAGCAGTTTGCGCAGCTCACCAACGGTCTTGCGCGGCACAATCACGCCCGGCATCGCGCCCGCGCCGTCAGGCAGGCCGCTGTCGATGCGCGCCAAGCGGTGTCCATCCGTGGCCACGCAGCGCAGCACCTGACCGCCATCCGCGTCAGACACATGCATGTACACCCCGTTGAGGTAATACCGCGTCTCCTCCGTCGAGATCGCAAATTTCGATTTGTCAAAAAGCCGGCGCAGCTCGGGCGCTTTGGCAGAAAAATTGCACTCGTATTCCGAAGACGCCATGACCGGAAAATCTTCCTTGGGCAATGTGGCCAGTGCAAAGTTGGATCGTCCGGCCTCCACGGTCAGCCGCCCGGCTGCCCCATCATCGGTCAGGCTCACCAAAGCGCCATCCGGCAATTTGCGCACGATCTCATGCAGGGTCACCGCCGACACTGTGGTCGCACCTGAGCGCTCTACCTGGGCGCTCGCCTTGTCCACCACTTCGATGTCCAAATCCGTCGCTCGGAACTGCACTGTATCACCTTCGGCCTCGATCAGCACATTGGCGAGGATCGGAATGGTATTGCGCCGCTCAACGACTGATTGTGCTTGCGAAACCGCCTTCAGAAGGGTTCCACGTTCAATGCTGAATTTCATGCCGTTGCTCCCTGCATGCGCGGCCTTGGGATCGGCACCGTAGCAATTTTGGGTATCGGCTCAACCCTTTTGTGCCAAATCGCTTGGCATAGTTAAGCACTCAGGCGTAGCTTTGAAGCAAATGAAGGCACATGGCCTGCTGACCTAATCAGCCTTCCAAACTGCGGCGAAGCATCTCTAGGTCCTCGGCAATCTGTGCATCGCTGTGGCGCAGCTCTTCGATCCGCCTTACCCCATGCATGACAGTCGTGTGATCTCGTCCGCCAAAGCGGCGACCGATCTCAGGCAGGGACCGCCGCGTCATTTGCTTGCAAAGATACATCGCCACTTGCCTTGGCCTGGCAAAGCTCCGGACCCGTTTCGGTCCAATCATATCCGCCAGACGGATGTTGTAGTGATCGGACACCTGCCGCTGGATCTCTTCGATCGACACTTTGCGTTCAAAGGTGCGTAGGATATCGGCAAGACAATCTTGCGCCATATCCGGCGTGATCTCCATGCCCACGAGCGATGCAAAAGCGTAAAGCCGGGTCAGCGCCCCTTCCAGCACGCGCACGTTGGTGCTGATCCGCTGCGCTAGGAAATCCAGCACGCTGTCATCCATTTGCAGATCCGGATAGTCGTTGCGATACCGGTCTACCTTGGACTGCAAAATGCCCAGGCGGAGTTCGTAATCGGTTGGATGCAGGTCCACCACCAAACCGCACTGCAGGCGTGACTTGATCCGTTCTTCCATGTCTTCGATTTCACCTGGCGCACGGTCCGCTGAGATTACAATCTGCTTGTTTTGATCCACCAGCGCATTGAATGTGTGAAAGAACTCTTCTTGGGTGCTGTCCTTGCCCGCGATGAATTGCACGTCATCGACCATAAGCACATCGACCGAGCGGAACATCTCTTTGAAATCCATCATCTTCTTGTCGCGCAGGGCCTGCACAAACCGGTACATGAACTGCTCCGCCGAAAGATACAGAACGTTGAGGTCTGGGCTCGATACCTTCAACTCCCAAGAAATTGCGTGCATTAGATGCGTCTTACCAAGGCCGACCCCGCCATAGAGAAATAGCGGATTAAATGTCACTGGCCCACCTTCGGCCACGCGTCGCGCAGCTGCATGAGCCAACTCGTTGGGCTTACCGACAACAAAACGGTCAAAGGTGAAACGTTCATCCAGCGGTGCGGTTGGAAAATGTGGATCGAGCGCAGTTGGTTTGGCTGCTGCTGCTGCACGCGGTTTGGGTACGCCCGCTTTCGACGCAGATTTCACGGCGCCTTTGTGCACGCGGCGAACGATTGGAACGCTGTATTCCATGCGATGTATGTCGGGAACCAATTTACGGGCTTCATAAAGAATTTTATCGCCAAAATTCAGAGACACGTAGTTCCCCTGAAAACCGGTTGGTACGTCAATAATCGCGACGCCATCCTTAACTTCACGCAGTTCCAGAGGCTCGATCCAACTGGTATAATTGTGCGCGCCCACGGTTTCCCGGAGGTTCTTTTTAACAGTGCCCCATTCTTCCAACGTCATTTTATCCCATTCCGCGACTGGCTTCCCAAACACAGACAGGCCATACACGCCTGTCCCGGCGACGCCGCAAAAACCGGACTATCCAAGCAGAAGTTCTCCACCGGTCCCACCGATGGACTTCTGCCCGAAATCGGACAGCTGAGAACCAACTCTGTGTCGAGACTTGCCGACGCTATTCCCCGTCGCTTCGGCCGTGTGTCCCGCGTTGTCCCCCAGGTCTGGATTTGGCCCACCTGCCGTTTCCGGCAAGCGCGTCACACTCACGGTCAGTCGACCCTAAAGTCGTACCTCCGAGGAGTGAAGGTGGCAGCCAATCCCCCTTGCAGATTCGCTCGATGAATGTACGGCCAGCAGCGGAGCCGCAGCAACCGATCTTCTTTCTTGACACACAAATAGGCGGGGAAAGAATCTGTTGCATTGATCGGCAGGCCTCAAAGCAAAAAAAGGCGGAGTTTTCACCCCGCCGATTTTCACTAAAGATTTAGCCAAGATACCCTACCCGAGGGCCTTCACGCGTGACGACAAGCGGGACATTTTTCGAGCTGCAGTGTTTTTGTGAAAAACGCCTTTGGACACGCCGCGCATCAATTCCGGCTGAGCGGCCTGCAGCGCGGATTGCGCAGCATCCTTGTCGCCAGATGCGATCGCCTCCTCGACTTTGCGCAGGTAAGTGCGAATTCGGGAGCGCCGTGCTTTGTTCACCGCGAAGCGACGCTCGTTCTGGCGTGCTCGTTTTTTGGATTGTGGGCTGTTTGCCATGTTATTCAGACCTTTAACCGGGTGTTCAAAATTCAGTAAGCACGAAGGCTACCCCGGCCCGATGGATCACAGTCCGTCGGTGGATCAGGCCAGAGCG
>JBCBWJ010000249.1:0-5259 GCA_039817165.1 Pseudomonadota bacterium
GCATAAGATCACAATCGATGAGCTAGGCCGTCCTCAACGTAGTCAGCTCAATCGGACCACTTCATTTGATGACGGACACCTCACTGAATGACCCTCATGGGGTCTGGACGTGCCCCAAAAAAGCAAAGCGCACGAACTGGGCAGGTGCCACATGCCGTAGCCGCGCTTAAATCGCTTGTCCTCGGACGAAGCTGTGCGTCCAACTCCCTGGTCGTAGAGCGCCCCCGTTGACCGCGCGTTTACATTTCAAACTCAGGCAAAACATCAACCCGCGTCGCGGTTTCCTTCAGATCCGCGCCAGAGGCGGACCAATTGTGTCGCGAAGAAGTGCATCAAAATCATCGACCTTCAGGTTGGGAACCTGCAACCTTGGCAGTGCGAAGGGGTCCGACTTCGGCGTCGCAAGCCCGGGACGGCTCCAGCCCGCACAGCTGAATCCCGCATCTCTGATATGGTCAGCGGTCTGCGCTGTGTACCGGCCAAAGGGATATGCAAAACTGTCCACCGGCTTGCCCGTCATGTCCATCAAGTTCCGGCGGCCACGAGCGATCTCATCCGTCGCAGTGGCGGGCGCGACTTGGCTGAGGTCGGGGTGGGTTGCGGTGTGTCCGCCGATCTCTATAAGCGGTGAGGCGGCCAGTTGATCGAGCGCGTCTTGATCCATCGGGCGCGCGCCGTCTGGCCGCCGATCAGCATCCGCCAGACCCGCCCAAGCCGCTATTTTTCGGGCCGTTTCAGCCTGGACGTTTCCAGGGAGCGACAGCGTATGCTGCCAGACATCAAGGAAAACACGCTGTCTGCCATCTTGCGGCGCGGTCCAGTCCGCGCGCCAGGCAGCGCTCCGTGCCATCGCTTCATGGTCATAAGCCGCATTAGCGCTCAGATCGAAAGACCGGGCTCCATCGGGACTTTCCAGCGTGAGAACTTGAGGCAGGTTTGGCGTTTCGAGAAACACTTTCGTCAGCAGATCCCACCAGAACGCATCTGGCTTGCCAATAGCGCCGCTAACAACAAAGACGGTCGCTGGGACATCGTGAACCTCCAGCAGAGGCAACGCGCGCGTCAGATTGTCGATGTATCCGTCGTCAAACGTAACAGCAATGCTGCGCTTGGCCGCGTGTGTATTTGATAAGTTGGCGGCGAAGTCACGCATGGTTCTGGGAACGGCATAACCTTTCATAACTTCGAGATGCGCCGCGAAGTTTTCAGGACTGACGGCCATGTTCCAAGGATCGGCCACAGGTTCCCCAACCCGGTGATAAATCAAGATGACACCATGCGCTCCAAGACTGGCGCGAAAGCGTTGTACTCGGCGCAACCCCGTCTTGGCCAAACGCCTTATCATACTTGCAGGAAATCTTCTTCGAAGAGTTTCGCTCGAAACGGCGTGTCACCCATTGCTTGGATCATCCAATCCTTTGCGGGCTGCGACCGCGATCAGCATCTGATACTCGGGATCGTTATGATCGAGCTCTTCAGGGGTCAGCTCCTCCTGTGCGAGCCCCTGCAAAAATGCGATTGTGGACAAAACGTTCCCAAAAGTTTTCACCTCAACCTCGCCATCTGGAAACGCATTCTCAAAAAGCCGCTCAGCAGATCCATATGTGAAACCCCAGTGCCATGTGTGTAGCCAGGCCGGATCTGCGATTTGGCTCAGCCCAGGCAAGGTGGCTAAAACGGTACCGCCCGGTTTGAGAATGCGATGCAGCGTCTCCAAAGCAGCGGGCAGGTCGTAGATAAGCATGAGCGTTTGAGTGATGATGATGCAGTCGAAGTGGTCGGACGGAATATGGGCTGCATCGGTCAGGTCACCCGTTAGCGTGGCCGGGGGTGACGGATCATCATAGTGCAGGACATCACTGACCTCGACGTTGTCTCCACCGAATTTCCGTGTGTAAGTGTTTTCCGAAACTTCAAGAACCCTTCCAACGATAATGTGGCGGTGAGCATGCAAGAACTTTTCGATATAGTACCGGTCAATGGGATCGCCGCGGTCATATCCGTATTGCCTGCTGATCGGCTTAAGGCGCCGAAAATCGCCAAAATTGACGCCGCGCACCGGCGGCTTGAACAACTGACCACTTATGGCCGACCGTAGCCATCTCTGCAGCCCGTCAGGGAGCACAGCTTTGGCTGCGCCAATCCCCGCATTGCGGAGTCTCAGCGCTGGTCTTGTCTTCGCTGAAGCTTGCCTATTTGCCATGCAAAATTCCTTCATTGCTTGAATACTAGAACCAGACGCGCGACTTTCGGACCTGCGAAATATCAATACATGTGAATATGATTTATCCTAGTCAAGCGATGAGTGGATGTTCATTGTACCGTTGCCTAGCTTTTTTGTTCGAAACAAGGATCGCAGATCGTGAAGCCTAATCAGGAAGCATCCGACAAATCTGTGGGCGATGTGCCGCTGGTGTCCTGCATCATTATTTTTCTGAATGGTGAGGACTATATCCGCGAAGCAATCGAAAGCGTTCTGGCGCAGACCTATCCTGAATGGGAACTGATCCTGGTCGACGACGGCACGACCGATGGCGCCACTGCCATTTCGAGAGGGTTTGCCGATGCGCATCCCGACAAGATCCGCTACACAGAACACCCCGGACACGAGAACCGTGGGATGAGCGCGTCGCGAAATGCAGGGCTGCGGCTTGCACGGGGTACCTATGTCGCCTTTCTCGATGCGGACGATATCTGGTTGCCGCATCGGCTGGAAAAACACGTGAACCTGCTGGAGGATCATCCCGACGTTGCAATGTCCATCGCACCGACGCTGCTTTGGTCCAGTTGGAATAAGGACAACCTGCCCAAATCCCGGCCGTGGCTTGCTGCCGACATAGAGACTGGGACTGGATTGCCTAATAACCAAGTATTCCACCCGCCGGAGGTCGCGACCACTTATCTGGCCAGTCATGGTGCCGGCGTTCCGGGCATCTGCAGCCTGACAATCCGCAGGGACCGGCTGAACGAGGTCGGTGGCTTCAACGATGCGTTCAGAACGCTGTACGAAGACCAGGTGATGCTCTTCAAGATGTTCCTAAACTTCCCGGTGATCGCGATCGATGACATCCAGGATTTCTACCGCCAGCACGATGGTTCGGCTTGCGCGCAGGTCGGACGGATCGCGGGAGATGGTGAGGCGCGGCCGATTTTTCTTGAATGGCTGCAAACCTATATGGTCGAGGTGGGTCAAAAGGACCCCGATCTCTGGCGCGCTCTGCGTGGCGAGATGTGGAAATACGACAATCCCAAGGCTTGGCGGCTTGCCAATTTGTCCAACAGCATTGTCGATACCTGGAACGTTGAGACCCGGCGAGCTGTAATCTGGCTACTGACCCCAAAATTATACCAGCGGCTACGCCGGGTTTTTGGATTGAGCGACATCAATCTGGGCAGTGTGGGCATCAACGCCTCCACCCGTGCAACAGACGAAAGGTGAGGCCCTTAGGTTTTTGCGACAGAGGTTCTTCGCATGGGCGGGCAGTTCAGATATATTCGGTGATCGACCATGATGACGGCCGTTGCTGTAGCGCGCGATCCGCAGCATCCAGGCGCTTTGCATGTTTTCTGGAAAGCAGCATATGCTCATTCCATGGCGCAGATGCGGGATCCGCAACAGAAAATGGCTGGCCGATCGCGGGATCCTCATCCGGAGTACCTTTTTTGCCGTGGGCCAGCAGGTCTCGCAGAATTAGGCTGAGCATGAGAGATGTTTCTCTTGGCTGTTCTTGCAGCAGCCGGGTCACAAGACGAAGCCCGGCGCCGACATCGCCATCCCGAAGCATATGCGCTGCGTATCCGACAACACGCGCGCGTCCCATTCTGAACACCCAGTCCGGTATGTCAGGCGCCTGTTCTTGAACAAGATCGAGCACTTTGAGATTTGAGCGACTGGCGCGCTCGTATCCAAGCGACATGTTGCCTTCGTGCATGCGATAGCCGACCAAAGCTTCGCGGCAGCATCCCAGCGGGCCAAACAAGGCAAGCTGTAGCTGCAAAAGAAGATCCTCCGCCCCTTCCATGCCCCAGGCTTTTAGGCGCGTGTCATGCCCGCCGCACCGGAGAGCGATGGGCAACGGCACCATGATGCTGCTGGTGTTGGTGAAATAGTTGGTTGCAATCTGCTGGCACAATGTGTGCCCAGACACATCTGTCAGAGGGCGGAAGTTGCGAAGGACATGATCGTCGGGGCCGATCAGTCGATAGCCGGTGTAAACAAGGCTGAGCGGGAACTCACTTTCGCAAAAGACCTCGAGCTGCTTTTCTATCTTGGTTGGGTGCCAAAGATCGTCGGCATCTATCCAGGCGACATAGTCGCCTTGCGCCCGCTCAAGCGCTGCGTTGCGCGCAGAGGCAACACCACAATTTTCCTGACTTATGACGCGGATCCGACTGTCTTTCGATGCGCCGGCTTTGGCGATACCAAGCGTCCTGTCTCGCGAGCCATCGTCAACAACGAAAATTTCAAGGTTGCCGTGTGTCTGGGCGCAAACGCTGTCAAGCGTGGCTTGAAGCGTCTTCTCGGCATTGAAAGCAGGAATTATGACTGAAACCAGCGGACCGGCTTTGGGGTCAACGGTCATTGACGACGCAAAGTCCGAGAGCCTCCCATTCATATCTCGATGTCCGATTGCAGCTTACGTTCCCACGCGATGGATGTTCGCAAGATCGTCGCAAGGTCATTATGTTTTGGCGTCCATCCAAGCAGTTGGCGCAGGCGTTGTGAATCGGCGACAACCGAGATGAGATCGCCAGCGCGGCGCGGCGAGATGACCGCTTCGATTGGCCTGTCCGCAATACGCCTTGCTGCATTTACTACATCACTTACGGATAGACCTTGGCCATATCCACAATTCAGCGTGGTGCTGTCTCCGTCATTCAAAAGATACTGCGCTGCCGCGACATGCGCGTCCGCAAGATCGGAAACGTGTATAAAATCGCGGATGCAGGTTCCGTCCGGTGTGTCATAATCATTGCCGAAGATCTGGACATGATCGCGCAAGCCAACTGCCGCTTCCGAGACAATTTTTATCAGGTGATGTGCATCCGGCCGCGGACCCGCGCGAAGATCAGGGTCGGCCCCCGCCACGTTGAAATATCTCAGCGTGACATGGCGCGGCTCCGCAGCCAGACAATGATCGCGCAAAATCCATTCTGTCGCCAGCTTGGAACGCCCGTAGGGCGATGCGGGAGCCGTCTGATAGCGTTCATCTACCGGGGCCCGCCCAGGCTCAGCGTAGACGGCTGCAGTTGACGAAA
>JBCBWJ010000024.1:0-13321 GCA_039817165.1 Pseudomonadota bacterium
CGACAAAGGCGCCGACAGCGCCCCCCAGGAATACGCGAAAAAGCGCAGCGGACGGGCCCGGGTGATCGCGGCGTCCAGCTGGCGCAGCGATCCCGCGGCGGCATTGCGCGGGTTGGCAAAGGTTTTGCCCCCTGCCGCCGCCTGGCGCGCGTTCAAGGCTTCAAAATCGGCGTGGCTCATATAGACCTCGCCGCGGATTTCCATCACGTCTGGCGCGCCGTCGACCCGGTCGGGCACATCCGCGATGGTCAGCGCGTTGGCCGTGACATTCTCGCCCACTTCGCCATCGCCCCGGGTCGCCGCCTGCACCAACCGCCCCGCCTCATAGCGCAGGCTGAGGCTCAGCCCATCGATCTTGGGCTCTGCGGTGAACGCCAGCGGCGCCGCATCCTCCACACCAAGGTAGCGGCGGATGCGGCTGTCGAACTCGGTGACATCCGCGTCGTCAAAAGCGTTGGACAGGCTGAGCATCCGCACCGCATGGGTGACCTTCGAGAACGCCTCGGACGGGGCCACGCCCACCTGATCAGAGGGGCTGTCGGCGCGTTTGAGATCGGGAAACTGCGCCTCAATCTCGAGGTTGCGCGCCTTGAGCGCGTCATAGTCAGCATCACTGATCTCCGGGGCGTCCTCGCCATGATAGGCCGTATTGGCCGCAGCGAGGGTTTGCGCCAGGCGAGACAACTCCGCCTCCGCCTCTTCGCGGGTCAGATTTCGCGCGTCTTTTTGCGTGATCTCACTGTCGTGCATCGGCGGACCTCATTCTTGTCAGGCCCAACCAGCGGCCTGTCGTCCCATGACGAGCGCGCACAAAAACGCCCCATCACTTCGTAGTGATAGGGCGCGTCTTGCTCTTGGTCCAGCCGGTCACGTGTTTTCAGATGACCCTTTGGGTGCTGCCTCGCGAAAGGTCCGTGCTGCGGCGCCGCAGAACCGGCGCCACGGGGCTTTACGCGCCGATGGCCAGCGGCGTGGCCTCATCCACAGCAGGGTCCGGATCGCGCAGCACGTAGCCACGTCCCCAGACCGTCTCGATATAGTTCTCACCGTCGGTCGCTTCCGACAGCTTCTTGCGCAATTTACAAATGAACACGTCGATGATCTTCAACTCGGGCTCATCCATGCCACCGTAAAGATGGTTGAGAAACATCTCCTTGGTCAGCGTCGTGCCCTTGCGCAGGCTCAGAAGCTCCAGCATCTGGTATTCCTTGCCGGTCAGATGCACGGTACGCCCGCCCACCTCCACCGTCTTGGCGTCCAGGTTGACGTTGACCTTGCCGGTCCGAATGATCGACTGCGAATGCCCCTTGGAGCGTCGGATGATCGCGTGAATGCGCGCCACCAGTTCTTCGCGATGGAACGGTTTGGTCAGATAATCATCCGCCCCAAATCCGAACCCCTTGATCTTGTTCTCGGTGTCGCCTTCCCCGCTCAGGATCAGGATGGGGGTTTCGACCCGTGACAGCCGCAGCTGCCGCAACACCTCGTGCCCGTTCATGTCCGGCAGGCCCAGATCCAGCAGGATCAGGTCGTAGTCGTAAAGCTTGGCAAGATCGATCCCCTCCTCACCAAGGTCCGTCGTGTAGACGTTGAGATTGGCATGAGTGAGCATTAACTCAATGCTTTTCGACGTCGTCGGGTCGTCTTCCACAAGAAGCACGCGCATTTTTCGTCTCCGCTACTAACTGTCCTCTTCGATCCCACAATGGCCAGATTTGGTTAATTGCAGGTTACCAGTTAGCAAGAAAGTGAACGATCTACCTCAGGTTGTCCAGTGCTGCCGTGCAATTCGCCTTAACGCTGTGTCGCCTTGAGCCCCTCGGTCCCGTGTTCTGACAGCGATGTCAGCCATTCCTGAAACTCTTCACGGCTCAAACCATAGAGTTTCAGCGCCTCATCCTGACCAATGAGCCCGTGCATCACCCCACGCACCACAGCCAGTTTGCGCGACGCCACCCAGCGCGACGTGGTCGCAGGGGGCAAATCGGCACGGGTCATGACCGTCCCATCCGGTAACTTTATGGCGCGAGGCCCATCGACTTTTTTGAGAAACATAACGCAACTCTCTTTCAACGATGGTCATCTTTGGCGTAGTTGGCTTAACGCCCGGTGAAACCGGGGGTTGAGAGTAGTTAGGATTTTCCTATATTCCGCAACACTTCCTTTAGGCATGTGAACACGTATGGCGCTCGACACAGATCTCAACTCGCTGGGCCTGGCCAAGGCTCCGGCTGACACCCGCGTGGTGGTGGCGATGTCCGGTGGCGTCGACAGCTCCGTTGTGGCCGCGCAACTGGCCGAAGAAGGCTATGACGTGGTGGGCGTGACGCTCCAACTTTACGATCACGGCGCGGCGCTGGCCAAAAAAGGCGCGTGCTGTGCGGGTGTGGACATCCACGATGCCCGCCGCGTCGCCGAAGAGATGGGCTTTCCCCATTACGTGCTCGATTACGAGAACATCTTCAAGGATGCCGTGATCGACGAATTTGCCGACAGCTATCTGGCCGGCGCCACCCCGGTGCCCTGCATCCGCTGCAATGAACGGGTGAAATTCAAAGACCTGCTGGAAACCGCCCGCGATCTCGACGCCGATTGCATGGCCACAGGGCATTACATTCAGCGCAAGATGGGCGCGCATGGCCCGGAACTGCACTGCGCGGCGGACGCCAACCGCGATCAGAGCTATTTTCTGTTTTCCACCACGCCCGAGCAGCTCTCTTTCCTGCGCTTCCCGCTGGGCCACCTGCCCTCCAAGGACGCCACGCGGGCGCTGGCCGCGCGCTACAACCTCGCGGTGGCCGACAAACCCGACAGCCAGGACATCTGTTTCGTGCCCGGCGGCAATTACGCGGCCGTCATCGAAAAACTGCGCCCCGGCGCCGCCGAACCCGGAGAGATCGTCGACACCGAAGGCCGCGTGCTGGGCCACCACGAGGGCGTGATCCACTACACGATCGGCCAACGCCGCGGGCTGGGCATCGGCGGGCTGAGTGATCCGCTCTACGTGGTCAAACTCGACGTCGACACAAAGCGTGTGATCGTGGGCCCCAAAGAGCACCTCGCCACCCGGAAAATCCCCGTGCGCGAAATCAACTGGCTGGGCGACACTGCTTTGACCGCGCAACTCGAATGGCACGTCTGCGTCAAAGTCCGCTCCACCCGCCCTCCGCGCGAGGCCATCATCCGCCCGCTCTCCGACACTGAGGCCGAAGTGGAACTGCTCACACCCGAAGAAGGCATCTCTCCGGGTCAGGCCTGCGTGTTTTACGAGACCTCCAGCTCCCGCATCCTGGGCGGCGGCTGGATTTGGCGCGGCTATTGATCTGCGCTCTGCGCGTGCGGAACGGCTGGAGGCCTCCGGCGGGGATATTTAAGGCAAAAAGAAAGACAAAAGCCTGCCCTCTTTCTTAGTGCTTGAAGTATCCCGGGGGGAGCGTCGAAACCCTTGGCGTTCGACGTGCGGGGCAGCGCCCCCCGGCCCGCGTTTCAAAGACGTGCTACATCCGCAGTCGGGCTCCCTCTGGATCAAACGGCGGCGCTTCAAGCACGGCCGCTCTATGCGGCTGCCCCAACACCATCACCTCGACCTCATCGCCCGGCTGCGCGGTGCCCGCCTTCACATAGGCCATCGCCAGCGACATCCCCACCGTGTAGCCATAAGCACCAGAGGTGACCCGTCCAACCCCCTGACCGGCATGGAAAACCGGCTCTCCCCCAGTGGCATCCGCCCCGGATGCGGTCACATCCGCCTCACTGAGATGCAGCATCACCAGCACCTCTCGCGGCGCGTCTTCCATGGCCGCCTGTGCGGCCTCTCGATGCAAGAACGGCTTGTCCATCTTGCAAAGCCCGGCAAACCCCACCTCATGGGGGAAGTATTCCGGGCTGTATTCCCGGCTCCAGGAGCCATAGCCCTTCTCCACCCTCAGCGACATCAGCGCACGCCCCCCCACCGGGCCAGCGCCCACCGCCTGACCGGCTTCAAGGAGCGCGCCATAGAGCGCCACCTGATCGTCGGCCGCGCAATGCAATTCCCACCCCAGATCACCAGTAAAGCTGACCCGCAGCGCCAGACAGCGCACGCCCGCAAGCTCGATCATCTGCGAGCGCATGAACGGAAAATCATCGTTCGACAGCGACGCATTGGTCAGCCGCTGCAGCATCTCCCGCGCCCGCGGCCCGGCCACGTTGAACCCGCAATGACTTTCGGTGAGGCTCTCAAACACCGTCCCCTCCGGCAGCGGCACCATCTGGAAAAACCGATTGTGATAACGCTCCGCCATACCAGACGAGATCACCCAGAATTCCTCCTCGCCCACGCGCGTCACGGTCGCATCGCCCGCAATCCCGCCGCGCACTGAAATCAGCGGCGTCAGACACGACCGCCCCACCGCGCGCGGCATCCGATTGGCAAAGACGGCATTCAGCCACGCCTCCGCCCCCGGGCCCGCCACGCGGTATTTGGCAAAATTAGAGATATCAATGATGCCCGCATTCTCGCGCAGCCTCTTGCATTCCTCGCCCACTGGCCCCCACCAGTTCTGCCGCGTGAACCCGTTGGTGTCCTCCACCCCCGGCTGATCGGCAAACCACAGCGGATGCTCCCAGCCGTAATTCAACCCGAACACAGCCCCCATCCCGGCCTGCATCTCATAGACCGGCCTTGTGCGCAAAGGCCGCCCCGCCGCGCGTTCCTCATTGGGGTAATGAATGGCAAAGCGATGGGCATAAACATCCTCCACCTTGGCCTTCACAAACCGTTTGTCATTGGCCCAAAGCCCGAACCGCGCGATGTCCCACGGGAACATGTCGTAGGCCATCTCGCCCTCGATGATCCACTGCGACACCATCAGCCCCATCCCCGCCGATTGCGAGAACCCCGGAATGATACCACCGCACATGAAGTAATTCTTCAACTCCGGCACCGGCCCCAGAATGACGTTGCTGTCCGGCGACCAGATCATTGGCCCGTTGATCACGCGCTTCACACCCGCCTCTGCCGCCGCCGGCACGCGGGCCATGGCGCGCATCACATTGTCCATGATCCGCTCCAGATCGTCAGGGAAAAGATCGTGCGCAAAATCCAGCGGCGTGCCCCCTTCGGCCCAGAACCGCATGTCCCGCTCATAGGCGCCGATCAGCAGGCCCTTGCCCTCCTGACGCAGATAGTATTCCGCATCCCGGTCGGCCACAGAGGGCAACCGCCGGTCCATCGCCTCAATCTCCGGCATGGCTTCTGTCACAAAATACTGATGCTCCGTCGGCTGCAATGGCACTTCGATCCCCGCGAGGGCTGCCACCTCACGCCCCCAAAGCCCCGCCGCATTGATCACCCACTCAGTGTGAATGTCGCCCTTGGGCGTCTGCACAATCCACGTGCCATCCGGTTGCGGCACCGTGCCTGTCACGGGCGTGAACCGGTAAATCTCCGCCCCCATCTGGCGCGCGCCCTGGGCATAGGCATTGGTCACGCCCGAGGGATCCACATTGCCGCCATTGCTCTCCCACATGATGCAGCGGATGCCGTCATAATTCACCAGCGGATGCTTCTCTTCGGCCTCCTCCCGGCTGATCTCGTGAAAATCCATCCCGTAAAGCCGCGCCTTGGCCGCCTGCAGCTTCAACTGATGCTCCCGGTTTTCCGTCTGCGCCAGATAGAGCGAGCCGGGCTGATACACGCCACAGCTTTGCCCCGTCTCCGCCTCCAGCTCCTGGTAAAGGTTCATCGTATAATGCTGGATGCGGCTGATATTGGCACTGTCATGTAGCCCGTGAATGTTCGCCGCCGCATGCCAGGTAGAACCGGACGTGAGCTCATCGCGCTCCAGCAGCACCACATCCTTCCACCCCAGCTTGGCCAGATGATAGAGGATAGAACAGCCAATGACGCCGCCACCAATCACAACCGCCTGCGCATGGGTTTTCATATCCGCCTCCTTGAGCCCTTGAGGCCATCCTGACGCGGGGCGACAGGTCGTAGATGCCCCTTTGCGACATCTTTCGTCGCGGATGTGTGGTGCTGAATGTCACGCGCCGCGACACCTTCGGACACCGCTCCTCCAATACTCCCGATATGGAAACACACTGTTGCCGTGACGGAGGCGATAAAATAGGCCTACTATCAACCTTTGGTTGCAGCTTAGGAACGGCCGTGATTTTTGGGTTACTTGGTTTGCTGGGCCTGGGCCTGGCGACGTTTTTGCTACTGGATGACGATGACGACGCGCCCATCAGGCCGCGCGACGACGAAGGCGACCCCCCATCGCCCGACGATCCCGACATGCAGGACATGCCCGACATCCTGACCGGAAGCGGTGACGACACGGTGAACGGCGACGACGGCGATGACACGATACAGTTGTCAGACGATGCCTCCGGGTTCGGCGGGTTTGGGAACGATACGTTGACGACCACCGACACGGCCTTCGGCTCGGGCGGTCCGGGTGACGATGTTTTTGAGGCGCAGGGGTCTTCGACAGTCGAAGGGGGCAGAGGCAACGACCTGCTCACGCTTTCAGGGAACGCGCAAGGGTTCGGCGGACCAAGCAACGACGTTCTGAGCGCGCGCGATGAGGCCGCTGCGTTCGGGGACGCTGGCGACGACAGAATTCAAGTGTTTGACGATGCGATGGCCGATGGTGGAACAGGGGACGATGACATCGAAGTCAGTTCCGGATTGGCACGCGGTGGTTTGGGCGACGATGTTATCGCAACAACCGGCGAAACGGCCACAGTTTTCGGCGATGAGGGCAATGACACTCTGAGCATCCGCGATGGCTCTGAAGGTTTCGGTGGTGACGGCGATGACAGCCTGTCGATCAGCGGGGATGCAGTGGGCTTTGGCGGGCCGGGAAATGACCTCTTTTTTGCCGATGAATATGCCTCCGCCTACGGAAATAGCGGCAATGATACGATCAATACCGAGGGCAACAGCAAAGGCTTTGGCGGCGCGGGCAATGACAGCCTGTTTGCCGATTATGACGCGACCGTCGAAGGCAATGCCGGCAATGACACCCTGACCATCACTGGCGACGCCACTGGCTTTGGGGGCACCGGCGATGATCTGATCGACGCGTATGGGTTTTCCGCAGGATATGGCGGGGACGGCAATGACACCGTGGAGGCCGGCACGGTATCTACGGTCCGGGGTGAGGCCGGGGATGATGTCTTGACCCTCAGCGTTGAGGCCCGTGGGTACGCAGACGAAGGCAATGACACCCTGACCGTGACCCAGAACGCCTTTGGCGATGGCGGCGAAGGCGACGATCTCTTGATGATCCAGGACAGCGCCCAAGGCCTTGGTGGCGACGGCGATGACACACTCACTGTCCAATCCGGGGTTGAGGGCTTTGCCTTTGCCAGCGGTAGCGAGGGAAATGACCTGATCGTCTTTGACGGGTCGGGAAATGCCAACGGGGATGCAGGAGACGACACAATTCAGGCGGTGATCCAGGAGGAACTGGTCAGGATTAGCGCCACTGGGGGCGCGGACGCAGATCAATTTGTCATCGCGCCGATCAATCCATCCGATCCCACCGACGCGGTCTTTGCGCCTGATCCGGAAACGCAGGTTTCAAAGATCAACATCACAGACTTCAACCCCGACGAGGACGTGATCGTGATCCGCGATTTCGAGTTTGACGAGGTCACTTTGGTGGAAAATACCCCCGTGGGAACCGACCTTCTGATCACCCGCGACGACGGCTCCGGCTTCAAGATAACGCTTTTCAACATCACCCCCGCCGAAATCCCGGCCTCTGCCATTGAGGTCATGCCCCTCTGACGCAAAACGTGCGAAACAAACTGTTGCCGTGACACGCGCGATGAACATGCTCTGGTGTCAACCCAAGGTTGGGCCTGGGGGACTGCCGTGATATTTGGACTTTTGGGAGTGCTGGGCGTCGGCCTGGCGCTGACATTCCGTCTCGACGATGACGACGATCCACCCATCCGGCGGGATGAGGCGGACGGCGAAGACCCCATCAAGATGACCCGCCCGTGCAAGACATCGGCGAGATCATCAATGGCACCAACGGGGACGACGTGCTCAGCGGCGCGGGCAATGACACGATCCTTGGCGGAAACGGCGAGGACACGATCACCGCGTCGGAGAATGGATTTGCCTCTGGCGGCGACGGCGATGATGTCATCACCCTGATCGGCGGCGAGGCATCGGGCGGTGAAGGCGACGATGAGTTCACAATCGAATATGCAGGCGAAAACGACCCGGCCTCCGTTTACCTGGGCGGAGACGCGTTCTTTTTCAGGGACGAGATGGACATAACCATGTCCGGCGGCCCGGGTGAAGACGTGTTTGAAATCACCGCCCCAGAGATCACGGGCGACTTGGAAGACCCCTTTGCCCCCGATCCGGACACTCAAGAGCCGAGCGTCACCATCACCGATTTCGACCCCGACGAGGACGTGATCGTGATCCGCGACTTTGCCTTTGACGAGGTCACACTCATCGACACAGGCGACGGCAACACCGACCTTCTGGTCACCCGCGACGATGGCACCGGGTTCAAAGTACTGCTCGAAGGCGTCACGCCGACGGATATCCCCGACACCACACTGCAAACCGTGCCTGCCTAGACGCCCAGACCCCGCCTCTTTGCCACAGCCTCTTTGCCGCAGCCTCTGCACCTTGACCCGCCGCACCTTTGTCGAGACGGTGTTCGAAAGGACGAGCGTCTCGATGACACCTCACTTCTACGACCTCAAAGAGCGCCATATCGGCACCGATGTGATGCGTCTGCAAAGCTTCCTCATCGCCCAGGGCATCACCGTGACCGGCGGCGCGGATGGCGTGTTCGGCCCAAAGACGCGCGCGGGCGTAGACGCCTTTCACACCCGCCACGACCGGCCTCAAAGCGGCACCTTCCGCGCAGAGGACGCGCAGTTTGCCACCGCGTTGGGCTATGAAAACACCTGCTTTGAAACCCCTCACCCGGCCACAATCCCGCCCGCAGAGGACGACCCAACCTACCCTCCGATCCCCAGCGACCTGCCCCGCCCCACGCACATCACATCCGATGCGCTGTTCGGCACCTTTGAATTCAGCTTCGCGCCAAAGCACCACGACCCACAAGGCATCGACATCCTCGACACTTGGGTAGACGACACCATCATCCGCGCGCGCATCCCGCAGCTTGTCGGCATGCTGAACCGCCAGTTTGCCAACCCACCGATTATGGTCACGGGTGAAATCGTCTGCCACCGCCTCGCAGCTCCTCGCATTCAGGCGCTGTTTGCCGCCTGGGACAAGGCCGGGCTTTTGGATCGCGTGCTCTACTACACAGGCTGCTTTTATCCCCGCCTGAAACGCGGCACGACCGATCCACTGCGCGCCAATCTCTCCAATCACGCCTGGGGTGCTGCCTTCGACATCAATTCACAGGAAAACTGGCTGGGACAGACCCCTGCCCCTCTTGGCGCGCGCGGATGCGTGCGGGAACTGGTGCACATCGCCAACGAGGAAGGGTTTTACTGGGGCGGTCATTTTGAACGCAAGGACGGCATGCATTTCGAGGTGGCGGCCCTCTGATCCGGGCCGTGCGGCCCCCAAATGCGCGGCCTCAACAAGACCGACGCAATACAGACGTAATACCGACGTGATACAGACAAGCCTTTTGGCCCAAAACACGCGTTCATCATGGTTAACAGGACGCGACAAAAAGTGTCGCATTCTGACATGCCGCGCAACGCGGACAGGACAGAGTGAACCCAACTCAGTCACAAGGACCCTGCCATGAAAACCACCACCCAAGTTGCCGTCATCGGCGGCGGTGTCGTCGGCGCATCCGTGCTCTATCACCTGACCAAACTGGGCTGGTCGGATGTCATGCTGCTCGAACGCTCAGAGCTCACCTCCGGCTCCACCTGGCACGCCGCGGGCGGGTTTCACACGCTCAATGGCGACACCAACATGGCCGCGCTTCAGGGCTATACCATCAAGCTTTACAAGGAGTTGGAAGAGATCACCGGCATGTCTTGCGGGCTGCATCACGTGGGCGGGGTGACCCTCGCCGACAATCAAGATCGATTCGACATGCTGCTCGCGGAACGGGCCAAGCACCGCTACATGGGCCTTGAGACCGAAATTGTCGGCCCCGAAGAGATCCGCAAGATCGCGCCCGTGACCAACACCGATGGCATCCTGGGCGGGCTTTATGACCCGCTCGATGGCCATCTCGACCCCTCCGGCACCACCCATGCCTATGCCAAGGCCGCGCGCATGGGCGGGGCCACGATCGAGACCCACTGCATGGTCCGCGAGACCAATCAACGCGCCGATGGCACCTGGGATGTGGTCACCGACAAAGGCACGATCCACGCCGAACACGTGGTCAACGCAGGCGGCCTCTGGGCGCGCGAAGTCGGCGCGATGGCGGGCGTCTATGTGCCGCTCTACCCGATGGAGCATCAGTATCTGGTGACCGAGGAAGTCCCTGAAATCGCAGAGATTGTTGCGGGCGGCGGCGAGCATCCGCACGTCATGGACCCCGCCGGTGAAAGCTATCTGCGCCAGGAAGGCCGCGGGCTCTGCATCGGATTTTACGAGCAAACCTGCAAGCCCTGGGCCGTCGACGGCACGCCTTGGGAGTTCGGCCATGAGCTCCTGCCCGATGATTTCGACAAGATCGAACACTCGATCAATTTCGCCTATCGCCGCTTCCCCTCGCTGGAACGCGCAGGGGTAAAATCCGTGATCCACGGCCCCTTCACCTTCGCCCCCGATGGCAACCCTCTTGTGGGCCCCGTGCCGGGCCTGCGCAACTACTGGTCCGCCTGCGGTGTGATGGCGGGCTTCAGCCAGGGCGGCGGTGTGGGGCTGATGCTGGCCCAATGGATGGTGGAGGGCGAATGCGAACGTGACGTGACCGCGATGGACGTGGCCCGCTTCGGCGATTGGATCACGCCGGGCTACACCCTGCCCAAGTCGATCGAGAACTATCAAAAGCGGTTTTCCGTGGCCTATCCCAACGAAGAACTGCCCGCCGCACGCCCCTTTAACACAACGCCGATGTACGACATCTTCGACAAAATGGGCGCCGTCTGGGGCCATCAGTACGGTTTAGAGGTCGTTAACTACTTTTCCGAAGCCGATGAACCCCGCTACGAGACCCCCTCTTTCCGCCGCTCCAACGCGTGGGAGGCCACCC
The DNA here is from genome assembly GCA_039817165.1 of Pseudomonadota bacterium. Lineage (GTDB taxonomy): Bacteria > Pseudomonadota > Alphaproteobacteria > Rhodobacterales > Rhodobacteraceae > Roseovarius. The sequence continues at coordinate 11,166 of JBCBWJ010000024.1, forward strand.
GGCGCGAGGTCAAAGCCGTGCGCGACGGCGTCGGCATCAACGAGGTGCACAATTTCGGTAAGTATCTGGTAACAGGGCCAAATGCACGCTCCTGGCTCGACCATATCATGGCCGGACGCATCCCCAAACAGGGCCGGGTGTCGCTCACCCCCATGCTCTCCCCCAAAGGCCGCCTGATCGGAGACTTCACCGTCTCCTGCCTCTCGGACCAGGCCTTCCAACTCACCGCCAGCTACGGCGCCCAAGCCTATCACATGCGCTGGTTTGCCCAGAATGAGGCAGATGGCGTGACAGTTGAGAACATCTCCGACCACCTGAACGGCTTCCAAATCGCCGGACCAAAAGCCCGCGATGTTCTGGTCGCGTGCACCCGCGATCAGGTGGCCGACATGCGCTTCATGGATGTGCGCAAGGCAACCGTGGGCATGGTCGATTGCCTGATCCAGCGGGTCAGCTACACCGGCGATCTGGGCTATGAGATTTACTGCAATCCAATGTCCCAAAGGGCGCTCTGGAACACGCTTTGGGCGCAAGGTCAGTCTCACGGCATGCGTCCTTTCGGCATGCGCGCCATGATGTCTCTCCGGCTCGACCGTTTCTTTGGCTCCTGGCTCAGCGAGTTCTCGCCCGACTACACCCCCGCCGAGACCGGCATGGACCGCTTCATCAGCTTCAAGAAAAACGTGGATTTCGTCGGCCGCGCAGCTGCGGAAGCAGAGCACGCCCAGGGGGCCGCCCGCACACTCGTCCCCTTCGAGGTCGACGCGTTGGATGCCGATGTGAACGGGTACGAGCCAGTCTGGATCGACGGCACCGTCCAAGGGTTCTGCACCTCTGGCGGATATTCACATTTTGCAGACAAATCCATCGCTATAGCATTGATACCACGTGACAAAGCCGCGGATGATCTCGTGGCAGAGATCGAAATCCTGGGCGAAATGCGCCCGGCAAAGATGCTGTCAGAGGCACTATTTGACCCCGAAGGCGCCCGCATCCGCGGGTGACGCCTCCGTCGGGAGTATTTCTGGCAAGATGGGGACCGGACGTCCCGTTTCGTCTTGCCGAAGACACGCAAACTAACGTTCTCAAACAAGAACAGCCTCGGCGCATAGGCCGAGGCTGCTTTGATGGACACCGGATCAAGCCCCCAAGCCGGTTCCAAAAGACCTGCACGACAAAACGCGTCGCCGGCCTTGCTGCATCACTCGCACATCACTTGGTCAACAAACGGCACTCGTTACGGGTCAGAGCGCGGCGGGCGGACTGATAGGCCTTGCGCCCTTCCACATCCCGCAACTCCGGAAACAAACTAAAAATCTCTTGGCGTTGGCTCTGCCCCATGCTGGCCATGACCGCATCATCAGGGCGCAAGCTTTCGGACCAGAATCCGTTGGACAATACCACCTCGTGGCGGTCGAACATGAAGTGGATATAAGTGACCTCGGCCACCTCGGCGACATCGACGCCGTCAATGCCCGTAAGGTCTGCCGCCGCCGCCAGCACCTCGTTTTCGTCAAAGAACGCGTGGGTAGACGCACTCTGGATCAAGACGTTGTGCCATGGGCTGACAAGAATATCCGCTTCGGGCAATCCGTGCTCCAAAGCCCCCGACCGGATCAGCACAGGGCGCAGATCGGGCGACGATTTCAGGTCTTGAGCCGTCAGCCGACTTGACCCGATCCAGCGGATTTCCTGCAATCCGTTGTCGCGGGTCAGCACACGATCACCCACGTCGAGATCTTCCACCGGCTTTTCCCCTGACGGGGTCGCAATCACGGTGCCCGGCGTGAAACAGGGCACAACCTTGGGCAGCGGTTCTTTACCCGCCGCAATGTCACCCAAACGATCAGATTTCATGTTTTCGGTCGTTGGCATGTTGTCCCCTTCCACTGGTACACAGGCACTTACTCAAACTTCCGAACGTTTCCGCCCGGCACTATGTCTTGGTAACGCGCGTTCATCATCACACCGGTCAGTTGTACAGGCCCTTCCCCCAAAAAGGTTGGCCCCAAAACTGAGGTTGTCCGACAAGTTGTCGACCATACCGTCGGTGCAGCGCGAAGACGCGTCACACGGGTTGGTCGCCCCAAACCAATAGGTACCCCCCAGTCAGGTACCTGACGAAATTACCCAAGGGCACCACTGGGGAAAAGAGA
>JBCBWJ010000250.1:0-5252 GCA_039817165.1 Pseudomonadota bacterium
ACATTCACGCAGGCGTAACAATCAATGCAGTCGCCCATCAACTCTGGGGCCCCGTCTTCCTCTTTGTGCTTTTTCGCCTTGCCCCGCGGCTCTCCGCGCCAACCACGATAAGCTACGGTCAGTGTGTCATCATCCATCATTGCGCCCTGGATGCGCGGCCATGGGCACATGTAAATACAAACCTGCTCCCGCATGAACCCACCCAGCACAAAAGTTGTGGCCGTTAGCACGGCGACAGTTGTATAGGCCACCGGCGCTGCTTGCAGCGTAAAAAGATCAACGAGCAGCGTCGGCGCATCTGCAAAGTAAAACACCCACGCTCCGCCTGTTGCCACTGCAATCAAAAGCCACAGCGCCCATTTCGTCATGCGAAGGCGAACCTTGCGCAAGGTCCATTTGGACTTGAGCAGGCGCAGCTGATTGTTGCGGTCCCCTTCGATCTTGCGTTCGACAAACAAAAACAGATCGGTCCAGACGGTCTGCGGGCAAGTGTAACCACACCAGACACGCCCAAGCGCAGAGGTGAACAGAAACAGCCCAAGACCCGCCATGATCAAAAGACCGGCCACGAAGTAAAACTCATGCGGCCAGATCTCGATCCAAAACCAGTAGAAGCGCCGGTTGGCAAGATCGACCAGAACCGCCTGATCCGGCAAGTCCGGCCCCCGGTCCCACCGGATCCACGGGGTGAGGTAATATATGCCCAAGGTTACAACCAGGATCGCCCATTTCAGGCGCCGGAACTTACCTTTTACATCACGCGGGAATATTGGTTCTCTGGCGACATACAGGCTGGTGTTCGCCGGATCCGTCATAGCGGTATCGGAATGCCAAGGGGTGTGTGGTCAAAAATCCATCTCATGTCACTGACCTCCGCCCAGCTGATGAACGTAAAGCGTGACCGCTTTCACATCCTCATCTGACAGGCGCAGACCCCAGGCGGGCATCACGCCGAAGCGGGCGTTGATGATCGAGTACTCGATGTCCGCGCGGGTGCCACCATAAAGCCAGATCGCGTCTGCCAGGTTGGGTGCGCCGACGGATGTGTCCCCCATCGCCGCGTCCCCGTGACAGGCCGCACAATTTTCTGCGTAAAGCACCGCGCCTTGCTCTGCCATGGCCGGATCATGATCTCCGCCCGACAGCGACAGCACATAGTCCGTGGTCATGCCAATCTCTTCGTCCGAGAAGATATCGCCAAAGGCGGGCATCTCTGACCAGTGCGCATCATCATCCTGATCGTTGCGGATGCCGTGGCGCACGGTGTATTCGATCTCGTCCAAAGACCCACCCCAGAGCCACGCATCATCCAGCAGGTTGGGATAGCCGAGCGCGCCGGCGGCTCCTGAACCGTGACATTGCGAGCAATGAGCCCGGAAAACAGCCGCACCGCCGGACACACCAAACTGATAGGCCGGATGATCCCGTGGCAGCGTGGACAGGTCCGCACTGGCCAGTGTTGCCGAAATCTCGGCGTTGTCGGCATCGACGCGGGCGATGTCGTCGGCCACCTCGCCGCGGGTGGAATAGCCCAGCAGGCCTTGGGTGGCCCCAGTCAGCATCGGCCAGGCTGGATAGGCAATAGTGTAACCAATGCCCCAGATGATGGTCAGGTAAAGCGTCCACAGCCACCACCGCGGCAGCGGCGTGTTCAGCTCTGTGATCCCGTCCCAATCGTGGCCGGTGGTTTCGGTCCCGGTGACAGGATCATGCGGAGAGTTTTGATCAGCCATCAGTCGGCGTCCTTTCTCATACCGCCCGCCGTGTCGGACGGGTCGAAATCATCGTCGCGCAGGGGGATTTGTGAAATTTCATCGTGGGTTGCGCGCGATCCGGGCCGAAAGGCCCAGACGAAAACGCCCAGGTAAAACAGCGTCATCGCCAGAAGAAACCAGCTGTCCGCAAAGGCGCGCAATAGGGTGTAAAGTTCCATAGCGCCCTCCTATCGGTTCTCGTCCGGGGTGAAGGTCGAGAAATCAACCAACGTGCCCAGCATCTGCATGTACGCAATCAGCGCGTCCATCTCGGTCAGCTCCGGCTGGCCGTCGAAGTTGGACACCACAGCGCCGGGATAGCGCTCCACCATGGCATCCCAATCGCCGTCGGGATCAACCTGCACACGCATGTCCGCCACGGCCTCGTCGATCATTTCATCCGTATAGGGGACGCCCACGAATTTATGCGTGGCGAGGAGGTCGGCGACGAACTCAGTCTCAAGGGGTGCATCCAGCAAGAAGGCATATTTCGGCATCACGCTTTCGGGCACCACCGATTGCGGGTCTGTAAAGTGATCGACATGCCAGGCATCTGAATACCGCCCGCCCACACGCGCCAGGTCTGGCCCGGTGCGCTTGGACCCCCATTGGAACGGGTGGTCATATTTGCTTTCTGCCGCCAGGGAATAATGCCCGTAACGCTCTACCTCATCACGCATCGGGCGGATCATCTGGCTGTGGCAGACATAGCACCCTTCGCGAATGTAGACATCACGCCCGGCCAGTTCGAGCGGCGAATAAGGCCGCACGCCTTCCACGTCCTCGATCGTGTTCTCAAGGTAGAACAGCGGGGTGATCTCGACGATGCCGCCGACAGTCACGACAGCCAGGGACAGCCCCAGAAGCAGCGTCGGGCTGCGTTCCAGAATGGCATGACCCTTGAGAAAGCGGTTTGCAAAAGATCCATCACTCATTCTGCTGGCACTCCTACTTGTGCGGGCACGCGTGCCCCGCCACGGATGGTTTTCCACATATTCCAGCCCATGATCAGCGCACCGATCAGGTACATCGCCCCGCCCAGACCGCGCAGAATGTACATCGGCAGTTTGGCATCCACGGTGTCGGCAAAGCTGTTGACGAGGAAGCCGTGCTCGTCGACCTCACGCCACATCAGGCCTTCCATGATGCCCGTGACCCACATCGACGACGCGTAGAGAACGATGCCAATCGTCGCGAGCCAGAAGTGCCAGTTGATCGCCGCCATGGAGTGCATCTGCGCGCGCCCCCACAGGCGCGGCGTCAAGAAGTAGAGCGCGCCAAAGGTGATCATGCCGTTCCAGCCAAGCGCGCCCGAATGCACGTGCCCGATGGTCCAGTCTGTGTAGTGGCTCAGGCTGTTGACGGCTCGGATCGACATCATCGGCCCTTCAAAGGTTGACATGCCGTAGAACGCCAGGCTCATCACGAACATCCGGATGATCGGATCCGTGCGGATCTTGTCCCACGCGCCTTGCAGCGTCATCAGACCGTTGATCATGCCGCCCCAGCTGGGCATCCACAGAATGATTGAGAACACCATGCCGAGGGTCGAGGCCCAATCCGGCAATGCGGTGTAATGCAGGTGGTGCGGACCGGCCCAGATATAAAGGAAGATCAGTGCCCAGAAGTGGATGATGCTGAGCTTATAGCTGTAGACCGGCCGCCCGGCCTGCTTGGGTACAAAGTAGTACATCATGCCAAGGAACCCGGCCGTCAGGAAGAAACCGACCGCGTTATGACCGTACCACCACTGCACCATCGCATCCTGCACGCCCGAGAAGACCTGCACGGATTTCGACCCCCAGATCGACACCGGGATAGAGATGTTATTGACCAGGTGCAGCATGGCAACCGTGATGATGAAGGCCAGCAAGAACCAGTTCGCCACGTAGATATGCCGCTCTTTGCGTTTGATGATCGTGCCAAGAAACACCAGCAGGAAGGCCACCCAGACAACGGTCAGCCAGATGTCGACATACCATTCGGGCTCTGCGTATTCCTTGGATTGCGTGGCGCCGAGCAAATAGCCCGTGGCGGCCAGCACGATGAAAAAGTTGTAGCCCCAGAACACGAACCACGCGAGGTTGCCGCCCCAAAGCCGCACCCCGCTGGTGCGCTGGACAATGTAGAACGATGACATGATCAGCGCGTTGCCGCCAAAGGCAAAGATCACCGCGGATGTATGCAGCGGGCGCAGACGGCCAAAGTTGGTAAAGGGCTGGCCCCAATCGAAATTCAACTCCGGGAAGGCCAGCTGAAATGCGATGAACACGCCCGCCAAAAAGCCCACAATGCCCCAGAAGGCAGTGGCGATCACGCCTGCGCGCACCACCCCGTCCATGTAGCGCTCTTGCAGGACCACCGGCTTGGGGTCGCCCACCTGACGCAGTTGATAGACGAAAAGCCCGAACGCGGTGATCAGGATGATCAGCGCATGGACCCGGTAGGCCAGATCATGGCCCCAATCCGCGGCCAGTGCCGCGACAAAGGCAATCAGCGCCAGAATGACTAGTTTAACGGTGTCCCACATGGTTCATACCCATCGTTTTTCGTGTCGGCTTGGGCCCAGTTTGCAAAACGCGCCGGAGGCAGTCCTTGATCTGAGTCAACTGCGCAGGCATTTGCCCTGTGGTCTGTTCATTTTCTTAGGGTTCGATCACGGCCCTGTAGAGATGCCAGGCGCTGTGCCCGAGCATTGGAAAGACCAAAATCATTCCGAGGAAAAGCGGCAGGCTGGCCACCACCACGGTCGCGGCGATGATTATCGCCCACAAGATCATCGCCCCACGGTTTTCAACCGTCGCCTTGAAGCTTGTGATCATCGCTGTCACCACATCAATCTCGCGGTCCAGCAAAAGCGGCACACCGACCACGGAGATCGAAAAGAGCAGCCCGGCCAAGGCCGCCCCCACAACGCTGCCAATCACCAGCATCGACAGACCCTCAAAGGTCGTGAACACCTCAATGGACGTCATCACGTTGGTCATCGACGCGGTGCCGAACGTGACTGCGAATACTACGCGGGCAATAACGATCCAGACCAGCAAGAAGAAAACAGCGATCACCGCAAAAAATGGCAACTGACCGCTGCGAGAGTTGAACCCTGCGGCCAGAACGCCTCCCCAGTTCAACGGCTCTTCCGCCTGCAGGCGCCGCGACACCTCGTAAAGTCCAATCGCGGCAAACGGTCCGATCAGTGGAAACCCGGCTGTCAGTGGCAGCACCCAGTATCCGGCATCGCCGTAAAACAGCAGCACCGCCATCAGAATTCCAAAGACCGAGAAGACCGCGCCGAAGAACAATCCGTAGATCGGCGCGCGCTGGAAATCGCTCAAGCCTGCCTTCAGTGCTGCATAAACATCATCTGTCGTTATGGAACGGATTTTGGGAACATGCGCGGGCGGGTTTGACATGGACGTGTCTGTCATTGGTTTGGCTCACTCCTTGCAAGACCTTCTGCAAAGCGACTGGCGGGTGTTGGCAAGAATGGCGCTGCCC
>JBCBWJ010000251.1:0-5250 GCA_039817165.1 Pseudomonadota bacterium
ATCGCTGCGTTGACCGCCTCACTGCCTGCATTGTCGAGGTTTGAATTGGGTTCGTCCAAGACCAGCAAGACAGGCGAACCATAAAGTGCGCGTGCAAGCCCCACGCGTTGAATTTGCCCTCCTGACAGTTGATCCCCGCTGCCGGCGATGGTGGTGTCATATCCGTTTGGCAAATCAACAATCATCGCATGTGCATCGGCCAGCATTGCGGCCTTGACCACCTGACTGTCGTCGGGATTATCTGTCAGCCGGGCGATATTCTCGGCAACCGTTCCGTCGAACAACCGCACCCGTTGAGGGAGGTAGCCGATATAGTCGCCACGGTCCTCTCCGGAATACTGCTCCATCATCGCGCCATCAAGCCGCACTTCACCGGCGGCCGGTGTCAATGCTCCGGTGATGACCCGAGCGAGCGTGGACTTGCCGGCCCCCGAGGGACCGATAACCCCAACCGCTTGCCCCGGTCCAATGGAAAAACTAATAGCTCGCAAAAGCGGCGTCTCTGACCCCTTGGGCACGACAGACACGTTGTGCAAGTCCAGCTTGGCCGCCGGTCGTGGCAGTTTCGTGCGTGGAGCCTCTGGCGGGCGCGCCTCCAACAACTCCGCCAAGACATCCCAGCTTTTCATAGCGGCCTGCACCAACGGCCAGCTGCCCGTTGCCTGCTCAATTGGCGCAAGCGCGCGGCCCAGTAGAATGGACCCCGCAATCATAGCACCTGCAGTGAGCTCTCCTCGCAAAACAAGCCAGGCCCCCAAACCCAGCATCGCCGATTGCAGCAAAAGCCGCAGCGCTTTCGTCGCGCTGAGAAAAGAGCCCGACATGTCCGCAGCACCCAGATGCTTGTCGAGCGCCGTGCCGCGCAGGGTTTCCCATCTGGAAAAGATTGTATCGCGCATACCAAGAGCGCTTATCATGTCGGCATCAGTCCCAACCCGCGCGGCCATCGCATCGGCTTTGAACGATGCAGCATTCGCCTCTCCAGACGCGTCGCGCGACACCTTTTGATTGGCCACGGCGATACCGATCAGGATCACGCCACCTGCCAAAGCGAGGGTGCCGAGCCAGGGGTGAAAGATAAAGATGCCAAACAGGAAAATGGGAGTCCAAGGCACATCAAAAACAGCCGTGCTCACCGGGGCAGTCAAAAGGCGTTGTATCTGTTCCAGATCACGCATGCCCGACACCGGGGCACCTCCGTCAGATGCCGCCTGTCGCATCGAAGCGTCAAAGACCCGCCGCTCCAACCGTGACTGGAAACGCGCTCCAACCCTCGCCATCACGCGGCCTCGCGAGAAATCCAATAGACCCATCATCGCGTAAAGAAAGGCGACCAGGAGGCTAAGCGCGACCAGTGTTTCAATCGACCGGCTCGACAGCACGCGATCGTAGACCTGCAGCATGTAAATCGGCCCTGTTAGCATCAAAAGATTGACGAACGCGCTGAACAAACCCACGCCCCAAAACAGCCCGCGATCCTTGCGCAAGATCGAACGAAGCTCCATCCTGCCAGAGGCGAAGGACGTCATGCTCCGCCTCCGATGACTGCGATCATTTCGGTTAACCTGTGCACGTCTACACTTCCTGCTCTTGTTATTAACCCTACGATGACAGGCTTTGATTTAGAAGTGCTTTACCGCGGTGTAGCTTCTCGGGGGCTGGTAAGGTCTAACTCTGGCGTGATCGGGATGTATTCGGACGCATCTCCGGGTGGCAGTTTGAACGGGCCAGTTTCCCAATCGGCTTGCTTCCAAGCCTCTTTGGCCTCTTCGATGCGATCTTTGGACGACGACACGAAATTCCACCACAAATACCTCTGTTCATTCAGCGTCTCTCCGCCAAGCGCCATCAGACGAGCACCTTGCTCGCCCGCGCGCATCGAAATGAGGTCGCCAGGACGAAAGACCATCATGCGACCGGCCTCAAACACATCGCCTGCAATCTCGATGGAGCCTGCCGATACATATACACCGCGATCTTCATGATTGTCTGGTAAAGGAAACTGCGCGCCCGCTTCCAAAACTACATCAAGGTAAAAGGTTTCTGACTGCATGGTCACGGGGCTGACTTCCCCATAGGCTGACCCCAGAATGAGCCTCACTTTCGCGCCATCATCGTCTATGAATGGCAGCGCTGTCTGCTTATGGTGTTCGAAATCTGGCGCCATGTCTTCGCGGTCTTCGGGCAATGCGATCCAGGTCTGAATGCCAAAAAGCCTGTGCCGCGTTGCGCGAGTGACTTCTGATGTCCGCTCGGAGTGCGTCACACCTCGACCTGCCACCATCCAGTTCACTTCACCGGGATAAATCATTTGACGCGTGCCCAGACTGTCGCGGTGTTCGAACTCGCCCTGATATAGATAAGTCACCGTGCCCAAACCGATATGGGGATGCGGCCTTACATCTATACCGCCGTCTGTGATGAATTCTGCTGGACCCATCTGGTCAAAGAAAATGAATGGACCAACCATCTGACGCTTGGGGCTTGGCAATGCGCGCCGCACTTCAAACCCACCCAAATCACGAGCACGGGGGACTATGAGCGTTTCGATAGACGCAGGATTGGCGTTTGGACAATCCGGTCCGTGGGTTGGGTTCCAACTCATGGATTAAGCTCCGTTGTTTCCGTGGATGACCCACCGAGTATAGCACCCTCTGCCCCGACGAAAAATCGCTATAACAGGCGATAAATCATTGCGCAGGTGGCAACAAAATCTCACCGATACATCCAGGTTGTCACATCAGGAGTTTGGGCCAGAGGAATGCACTACGTTTTTGGGTACAAATGCCCCAAACCGAAGACACCAGGCCTGCAGTACTACGTCACTCATCCAATTTGAAATCGGGCAAACTGTCCACGGCTTGTTTCAATGCACTGCCCCAGCATTCTGATATCTCAGTGAAATAGGGATCGTCCGCATCAAATCGACGCGACGGTCCGAGAACCAATTCGCCTTCAGAATAAATCTGAAGGTCGATAGGAGGACCAACGGACAGGTTCGCCTTGATCGTGGAATCAAAGCTCAGCAGCATAACCTTCACCGCAGCCTCGAAGCTCATCTGACGGTCATACGCACGCACGAGGATGGGACGACCATACTTGGTCTCGCCAATTTGGAAAAAAGGTGTTTCCTCACCAGCCTCGATGAAATTGCCCTCGGGGTAGATCAGAAAGAGCCGCGTCAGACTGTCAGCGATTTGTCCTCCAAGGATCAGCGTACCGTTGAACGTGTTGTCCGCTTGCTGGCCACAATCAGTTTGGGTTGAAATGACCTCGCGAAGGGTGGCGGCCACGATATTGGCCACCTCGAACATCGAAGGTGCGGTCAGGATCGTGGGTTCCCGGTCGGCCGGGGCTTTTGTGCGTTCCTCCAGCATGCTGACCACGGCCTGCGTTGTTGCCAGATTGCCAGCAGTCATCAGCGTGATGACCCGCTCCCCTGGCACTTCCCAAGAGTGAGTCTTGCGAAACGTGGACACGTTGTCGAGCCCCGCATTGGTGCGGGTGTCGGACATGAAAACAAGGCCACGGTCAAGGCGGACGCCAACGCAATAAGTCATGCTTTCCCGTCTACTGCTGCGCCACCTTGACTGCAACAGAAAGGGTTTCCTCCGCGCCCCCCGATCGCACGCCCCGGATGGGGGCTGCCTCGGAATAGTCGAGCCCGGTGGCCACGCGCACATATCGCTGATCCGGCGATATCCCGTTGGAAATATCAAAGCCGACCCAGCCAAGACCGTCTACATGCGCCTCGGCCCATGCATGTGTGGCGTCCTGCTCGTCGCGGTCGTCCATCAGCAGAAAACCAGAAGCGTAGCGCGCGGGATATCCCATAATTCGCGCGCAAGTCAGGAACACATGCGTGTGATCCTGACAAACGCCCTTGCCAGCGGCGACGGCATCTTCCGAAGTCCAGTCAGGGCTGGAGGCACCAATAACATAGGATATCTGCTCTTTTATGGCAGAGGACAGCGCGTGGAGCCGCTCCAATGGTTCGCCATCGGGGATCTGACTGACCAGCAACCGGGTCCCGCGACCGGATTGTGTCAGTGGTGTAGAACGCAGGAAAAGCCAAAGGGGGGCCGGCCCTGCATGAGGGCCCACAATCCCGTGCGTGTTCGCCATTTCAACTTGGCCCTCGCTTTGGATGATCAGTTCCTCGACCCCTTGCCGCATACTGATCAGTTCCACTCTGTTGCGGTGAAAATCATCGAATTCCAGCTGCTTGGTCGCCCCGGTGAGCCGCGTAGTCCACGCCAGCACACTTTGCGCTCGGTAGGATTTGGGTGTCTGGCGAAGCTGTTGCAGCCCGTAAGTGACAGGCACATCAAAGGCGTAACGCGTCGTATGAGAAATGGTGAGGATCATGCAAAAAACCGGTAGTCGCGCTCAATCTGATGGCCAAGCGCATTCAGGGCGGCCACCACATCTTGAATGTATTCGTGCAGGCCATAGTCAAAAATCGCTTCAACATCGTGAGACATGAAACGTCGGCACAGATCATCGGCCATTTGGTGAGATGTCAGCTTTTCCCCGTACTCAGAGGCAAGATACCCCAAATTGTCCCTAATCTTAGAGCACGAAAAGTTCAAACTGCGGGGCATTCGCTTATCGAGAATAAGAAATCGTACAATCTCGGCGGGTTTGATGGTCTGCCCGTAGGCCGTACGAAACCCTGCGGCACCGCTGACCGAGCGCAAGATCGTCTCCCATTGGATGTTATCAAGTTGCGACCCGACAGGCGCCGAGGTGGGCAAAAGCACATAGTACTTGGTGTCAAGGATGCGCGCAGTGTTGTCGGCGCGTTCCAGAAAAGTCCCGATGCGGGCGAAATCATAGGCGTCGTTGCGTAACATCGTGCCATGGGTCGCCCCGCGCACAAGTGCCGTACGCTGCCGGATCAGTCCAAGCACGTTTGGCAAATCGCGTTCATTCACCCGCCGCGTGAGCGCGCTTTTGACATCGATGTAACACCCGTTCATTGCGCCCCAAACCTCGGCCGTCAGCGCAGTTCTGACCATTCGAGCGTTCTGCCGCGCGGCCTCGATGGAGGACCGCACAGATGACGGGTTGTCAGAATCCCTCAACATCCAATCAACGGCAGTTTCCTTAGTGACTGTTTCGTACTTGTGCGCAAAGGACCCATCCGTTCCAGTGGTTTTCATCACCGGCGTCCACTCATCCGTCGTGGTGCCAGAGCGGGTCAACGCGATCCGCTGACCGGTTTCAATCAGACGCGCATTATTCTCA
>JBCBWJ010000252.1:0-5226 GCA_039817165.1 Pseudomonadota bacterium
GTTTTCGAGGTCCTGATCCAGTTCGGCCGACGACGCCAGAATAAAGCTTTCATCGCCTTGTTGTATCACGATGGGCCCTGTCAGGATCAGCCGGTCAGAGGCGCGGTCATAAATAATCCCTTCCGCCTGCAACCGCTGTCCGTTGTAAATCGCCTCGACATTGCCTGTGGCGACCAACCGTTCATTGCCTTCCAGATAGACATCATCGGCCACCAGCACCGCAGGCTCAAGCGGCGCGTCCTGTGCGGCAACCGGCAAAGCCCCCAGCAGGCACAGCAGACAAAGCGATATGCGCGCCCAGACCGTCATCCGTCCTCCATGTGCAACAATATGCCCGTCGCCAGCATAAACGACGCCACAGGCGGGGCCCAGGCCGCAAGCGTGATCGGAATTTCCCCATTTTCACCAAGGATTTGCGCGAAGTTCCTAATGTAGTGCAAGCCAAACCCCAAAAGCACCGCCGTCAACACCGACACACCGGTGTTCGACAGCCGGGTCGGGCGCATCGTAAACGCCGCGGCGACCATCACCAGCGACATCAGAAACAACGGACGCGCAAGCTCCATTTGATACCACATGTCATACCGCCGGGCGGAAAAGCCGGCCTGCTCCAGCTGCGAAATGAACTCTGGCAGCTCCCATATGGGGATATACTCCGGCTTGCCGAAACTGTCGACGATGCGATCCTGGGTCAGGTCAGACCGGATGCGCAACTGATCGCTTTCCACCGCGGTGGCCTCTGAGATATTGCCCCGTGCCAGATCCCACGCCTTCGCGTCATAAAGCACCCATTCCCCGTTCATCAACCGCGCGGCCTGCGCCTTGATGCGTTGCTGCGGCGTGCCATCGGGATCAAACTGCATGAATGTCGTGTCAAAGAGCACGGTCAGGTCGGAACTGGCCCGTTCCGCGTGGATCACCGTCTGCCCTTGCGCATTGCCCTGACGCAGCCAAAGCCCCTCGGACGCGATCACCAGGATCGCCGCCACACCGCCGCCCACATAGGTGTTTATTAGATCATTGTACCGCTTGGCCGAGGCCGCGACGATGGGGTTGAGCATCGTCACTGAGATCACCCCGATCACCGCTGCCACCGCCACAGGCGCTGCCAGACTGCGCAGCGCCGACCGCCCCGCCGCACGCACCACGACCAGCTCCGACGACCGCGCCAGCCGGATATAAAGCGCCACCGTCGCCAACACGATCACCAGTGGCAGGATCTCGTAATTGTCTTCGGGGATCTTGAGCAGAACAATGCCCATCACCTCGCCGAACCCAAGCGCCGAGAAATCCTGCAACTTGTCCACCAGATCAATCAGCGCAAGCAAAACCACAAAGATCGAAAAGATCAGCACCGTGGCCCATAGAAATTTGCGCGCGAAATACCAATGCAGGATCATGCAGGATCTCCCACCGGCCTGCGTGGCCGCAACCGGCGCAACAACGCCGGCCGTTCAGCCATGTACAAAAGCAGCGCCGTCAGACCGAAACCAAGCGCTGCTGGCGCATACATCACCGGCCAGAATGCTGCATTGCCAATGACCACGCCGGTGATCGACCCTTCGATCACCTTGATCCCCACCAGCAGGAAAAATGCCGTCACGATCTGCCACCAGATGCCGAACCGGCTGAACCCACCCAAAAGCAGCGTGGCAAAGCCCACCAGCGTCGCCACAATGCACATCAGCGCCTGTGCAAATCGGTTGTGCAGCGCGTAATTCACCATCCCCGCCGTGGCATTCGTGCGCTCCATCACCTGTGCGGAGCGCATAATCAGGTCCCCGGTATGGGCAAATTCCACCTTGTTGAGCGTGGTCGGGTTTTGCGAAATCAGGCTGGAGATGTCATAGGAGAAGTCATCGAAATGCGTGGTGAAGAGCCGCGCATCATCCCCCCGCAACGATTGCGCCAGTCCCGACACCATCACCAGCGACGTGCCGCCTTGTTCCTGCACCAGGTAGGCGCGGGTAGAGGTGTACTCGATCGTGTTTTGCGCGTCGCGCCGGTCCGACAGGAACACGTCGCGCAGTTCCCCGTTTGGCGTGATGTCTCGAATGTAAAAGGTGATGCCTGGGGCAGGGTGCAGAAACTCGCCCTCTTCGAGAAATCGCGCCGAAATGCTCTGACGCACTTCTGCTTCGCGCTGCCGCAGCTCGCCCAGGGACGTGGGGATCAGGTAATGGCTGAGCAGCGACATGATCACACCGATGATCACCCCAAACACCAACGCAGGCCGTGTGAGCCGCCACGGCGAATAGCCCGTGGCCTGCACCACCGTAAGCTCGCTTTCCGTACTCAAACGATTGGTCACATAAACCGCCGCCGCAAAGGCCGCGATCGGCAATACCATGCCAATGACCCCCGGCAGGGTCAGTGCGGTGAATTCCAGAAACACCCAAGCGGGCTGCCCGTCACCGATCAACCGGTCGAACATCCGCACCGCTTTGTTGATCCAGAAAATGGACACCAGAATCAGCGCGAAAAAGCCGAAAAGCACCATGAATTGCGACAGCATATACCTGTCGAATCTGGTCACGCTCTTACCCCCACGGTTTATTTTTTTCCACACTACCCGAAATGGGCGTTTCGGGCCACTGCAAATGCGTTTTGCACCCCATCTGAGGCATCTGCGCAATGCTCTGTGGCAGATGCGGCTGTACTGCCCGGCGCAACGATCCAAAACCGGATCATCAAAGCCGTTCCAAATGCTTTAACTGGTCAATATGGGGCCTGCGCGCTACACCTCTACCAAATCTATCCCAAAATGCCTTCAGGAGCACGCCCATGTCCGCACCGGTTTCCATCAGTTTTGCCGCGCCCGATCTCGATCAAATCACCTCTTTTGAGGGCCGCGTCGCCGTGTTTGTCGACAGCGATGGCACCCTCGATGAGGCGGGCGTGAAACTGGATGATTTAACCGCTGGCGCGCTCTCTCGTGTCACCGCGTCAGAGGCATGGGAGAAGATGTCGGCCGGGCAGGTCAAAAGCCTCGATTTCCCTTCCGGCATGGCAGCCGAGGCCCTCGACATCGTCTACCTTCCCGGACCGATCAATGCCGCTGAAACCCGCAAGGCCGGTGCCGCACTTGGCAAGGCCAAAGGCGATGCCGCCCAGCTCTTGGTCTTTCTCAGCCGCGTCCACGCCGATGAATTGGCCCTTGGCCTGATGCTGCGCGCCTACGCGTTCAATCAGCACAAAACCGCAGAGGCCAAAGAACCCGGGGCGGTCACCATGATGGTCAGCGATCCCAGGGCCGCCGAGACGGCCGCGATGCCCATGCGCGCCCTTGCCGAAGGCGTGTTCATGACCCGTGATCTGACCAACGAGCCTGCCAATATCCTCTCCACCACCGAATTCGCCGCCCGCATTGAGGCGATGGCCGATCTCGGCCTCAAGATCACCGTGCTCGACGAAGACGAGCTTGGCGCGCTCAACATGCATTTGCTGCTCTCGGTGGGCCATGGCAGCATCACCCCCTCCAAGGTGGCCATCATGGAATGGATGGGCGGCGAGAAAGGCGCGCCTCCTCTCGCGCTCGTCGGCAAAGGCGTGGTGTTTGACACCGGCGGCATCTCGCTCAAACCCGCGGGCGGCATGGAAGATATGACGATGGATATGGGCGGGGCCGGCGTGGTCACGGGCGCGATGCACGCGATCGCGGCGCGCAAGGCCAAAGCCAACGTGGTGGGCCTCGTGGGGCTCGTGGAAAATATGCCGTCCGACCGTGCCACGCGCCCGGGCGATGTGGTCACGTCGATGAAAGGCGACACGGTCGAGATCATCAACACCGACGCCGAAGGCCGTCTCGTTCTGGCCGACGCGCTGTGGTACGTGCAAGAAACCTACAAACCTGCTGCCGTGATCAACCTGGCCACCCTCACCGGTGCGATCATCATCGGCCTCGGCCATGAAAACGCGGGCGTTTTCTCCAATGACGATGCGTTTTGTGACCACTTCCTCGCCGCCGCCAAAACCGAAGCCGAGGACGCTTGGCGCATGCCCATGGGCGATGCCTATGACAAAATGCTGAAATCCCGCGTGGCAGACATGAAAAACGTGGGCGGGCGCGCCGCAGGCTCCATCACCGCCGCGCAATTCCTGCAACGTTTCATTCAGGATGGCACGCCTTGGATCCACCTCGACATTGCAGGCGTCGCACGGGTAACGGATGAAACGCCCATGGCGCCCAAAGGCTCCACCGGCTGGGGCGTGCTCGCGCTCAACCGTCTGGTGGCCGATCAATACGAAAGCTGACACGTCGCGATGGGGGCCGCCTATTTCTATCACCTGACCCGCCGCCCGTTGGAGGCGACCCTGCCCATGCTGCTGGACAAGGCCCGCGGGGCAGGCTGGCGCGTGGCCGTCCGCGGGGTGGATCCCGCCCGAATGGACTGGCTCGATCAAAAGCTCTGGCTGGGCCCCGAAGACGGCTTTCTCCCCCATGGCCTGGCCGGCGGGGATCACGACGCGCGCCAGCCTATCCTGCTCACCACCTCCGCAGAGGCCGCCAACGCGCCCAATTGCGTCATGAGCGTCGATGGGGCGGTGGTGAGCCCGGACGAGGTCACAGCCCTCGACCGCGTTTGCGTGCTCTTTGACGGCAATGATGACACCGCGCTGCAAACCGCCCGGGGTCAGTGGAAAACGATCACCGATGCCGGGTGTGCCGCGCAGTACTGGTCCGAAGAAAGCGGCCGGTGGGAGAAAAAAGCGGAAAAGTGACCCCACGCGAGGCGCGCCCGCACGGGAGCGACGAGCGACATGTCAGCGCGTCAAAACCAACTGACCACCAGATATCTCAACACTTTCAAAGCGCTGCAGGTAACTCATCCCCAGCAACGACGCATCAAGCGCCCCTTCATTGACCACCGCGCGCACCCGGGCATCTTCGAGCGGCCCCACCGCAAAGCGCTCGATCACCACTGGCGCGATGCGCACCTCGCCATTGGCCGTCTGCGCCCGCCCGAAATAGTCCAGCGTGGCCGGGTCAAAGCCCGCCCGCCGCGCATCCGCCTCACTCAGCACAATGTCAGTGGCGCCGGTGTCCACAACGAACTCCACGCTCGCCCCGTTCACATCCGCCACCAGATAGTAGTGCCCATCCGGCGCGCGCGGCAACGCGATCTGACCGGCCTCCGCGGTCACCATCTGGCGGCGGATGTGAACGGGGCGAGCGTGGAGTTCGTTGTGGACACCGGCGCCACTGACATTGTGCTGAGTGAGGCG
>JBCBWJ010000253.1:0-5216 GCA_039817165.1 Pseudomonadota bacterium
ACCGGCTACGACGTGCCGACGCTCACCTTTGACGGGGATCGCGTCGGGATAGAAGAACCCTTTGATGCATTTCAAACGGCTGTTTTGGAATGGGAAGCTGACGGCCTGCGCACGGCCAACGCGCCGGGGGGCGACACTGCCGCCTTTGATGTTGCGGCCTATGACTATCCTTATTTTGAGCCCGCCAGTTCCGTTGAGGCGTCTGTGCCCTACAGCGACCGAAACAGGCTTGATACGAACTGGACCCGCCAAGCCGCCTTTGGCACGCTCGCGATGGATGTCTACATTCTGCAGACCGAGCGCACGTTCGATCATGATGAAATCTGGTCGATTTTCTTTGTCTACCAGTTGGCCAGCGGGTGTGTGCATTGCCAGGCCCATGGCGCGTTTGGGATCTACGACTATACCGAAAGCGACTATTTTCAGAGTGAAATCCCGCCCGAGGACCTCCCCGGTTTGATTGCCTACATTCAGTCCTTGATGGATTTTGAACGCTCTGAATTTGTGACCCCTGCCATGAAATCGGCAATGCGTGTGGCCCGCGATGCCGGACGTCTGCCATCACGCGTGACAGCCGCTCACATTGAAGAGTTACGTCGACACTATACCGATCGTGAGATCCAGGAAATTCTGGCCGTAATCGTGGTCAACGCCTGGCTCTCCAGCAGCATGCAATCGATGGCCACCGTCACCGACCAGCTCAGCATGTCGTGGGCGATGCGCAATCTGGGCCCCAAAGGATGGAACCCCGGCGTGCATATCGGATTGCCCAGTGAACAGCGTCCGTACCACATGAGCCAGTTTTTCGACAAACTCTTTGCGGATATGAACACGGGTAAGGTCCCGGACGGCTTGTCTGATTGGACCGGCCTGACTGTGCCATTGGGAACAGACCGCGATCGCGACGGGGTGGAGGACGCCTATGACGGTTTCCCAGAGGATGCGAGCCGCTGGGCGGACACCGATTTCGACGGGATCGAGGACCATTTGGATAGCGACATCGACGGCGACGGTATCGCCAATGACCAAGAGCTGTCTCAGGGCACCTATCCCTACAAAGCTGATTCTGACGGTGACGGTGTGGGTGACATGGCAGAGATGTCCGCCGGGACCGACCCCGTAGATCCGCGCTCCTTCTGAAACCCCGTCTCCGTGCTGTTCAGGGCGCGGAGACGTCCCCCGATCTTTCCAAGCCATGACGTCTGACAACCCACGGTTTGCGATGCGTCCAGACCAGAGGGCCCTCATCAATGTTTGAAACGACCACGAAGATCATCTGTGTCGCGCTCTCTTGCGCGCCGTTGCCCGCCCTGTCGCAAAACCAACCGGATACGTCCTACCCGCGTGTGACCGGAGATATCATCATCAGACTGGGCTATAACGGCGACTACAGATCAGATGCCCCTCTCATTGAGGCGGACGACACGTTTATCGATGTCATTGCCAGCCCGGTCATTCACTTCTCGGACAGGTTCCGCTTCATCACAGAAACGCGGGTGGAAACGATCATGCCCCCGGACACAGACCGCGTGTTCGAGGACGAAGGTTACTTCTCTCGCATTCTTCTGGCCGAGTACTCCGTGACCGAACGTTTCTCGGTGCATGCCGGGAAAATGACCCCGTCCTTTGCGCTTGCGTCTTTTGTGACGCCAGGCATGTATGGCAACAGCTACAATCGGGAAATCGAACTGATTGAGCGCATCGGTGTTGGTGGCGCCTATGTGTTTGGCGGGGCGTCAAAAGGGCGTCACACGCTGACCTTCAACACCTTTTTCGACGACACAACCGTGTTTTCAGAATCCTTGGGCAACAATCGCGGTCGAAAGGACCGATCAGATGGCGGGGCCAGTAATACAGAGGCGTTGGAGTCTTTCACGCTGTCTCTCGAAGGACGTGACATGGCGCGGTTTCCCGGCCTTACATACAAAGTCGGTCTGATCCACCAAGCCCGGGGCGTGGATGGCGTCGCGGACGAGCAAGGCATTTCTTTGTCACTTCTGCAAACCTACCAGACACCGGGTGGCACAAACTGGACCCTGATCGGGGAGCTTGCATCCTTGGAGAACTTTGACGGCACAGCAGACGACATCGTCTATGCCAGCGCCGGCCTTGTGTACAACAAAGGGCCGTGGACAGCCATTCTATCTGGAACCTACCGCCCTCGCTATGTCGCGGATGACGAAAACTTTGACGACTATACAATTCAGACATCCCTGGAATACGACCTGGGCCAAGGGTTCTCCCTCGCTGTGGCGCATGAATTCAACCGCGATGAAAACGCCGATAACAAACGTCTTGGGCTACGGTTTTCCAAGGTGATCGAGTTGGGGGGATAGGCGGCATTGGTGCCTAGGCGTACGGCGCGCCCTTCTGGTGCACCATCCAAGCGGCAACCGTTGGCACCGCAGACCATGCAACCAGCAGCCCAAAATAGATGTATTCCGGAAAGAGCATCCACCAATTGGCGGCGATCAACCCGAAAATCATGATGATATGCCCCGCGATGGCCCACGTGATGCTCCACCAAACTTGCGCCTTGCTGGCCAGCCCATCGTGCAAAAGCGCCCGATAGGCCCAAACCGACAGGGGTAAAAACAGCGCCACGGATGTGACCAGACCGGGATTGTACGCCCCGGCGATGACAGACGATACAACGTGACTGATCCCATTGACGAAAGCGATAGCAACCATCGCCAGCACAGGGAAAACAAAAGTGGCACCCCGCCAGATCGCCAGCGCTGCGACCAGCCATACCAGCGAGGTGTTGATCACAAAAACGGACACGCGCGTCAGGATGTCCGGTAGGTTGCCTGGTTCCGCCTCTATCCCAAGAGCCCCGACAATAAGCGCATTAACCGCGCCCTGAAATGCGTAGTTGCGACCATAAAGATCAATCCAATGCTCTTCGAATTGGTGGCCGATATAGGCGGCAAACATGATCAATGCGATGAATTGAGGGGACCTGGCAGCCCTGGTTTCGTTAAACGAAAGAGCGACGAGCACAAGAAAAGGCACCATGAAAGTGCCGATCTTCATCCAGTGGAGCAACAAGAAGTCATGCTGGCCGAGGGGCAGCCAAAGCATCGCAAACGCCAAGACGAAAACCACTGCCTTTACCATGGTTCTAAGTCCGAAACTGAAACGCGCACGTGCGGCTCATACGGACAAATGCCGCGCCGCGTAGACGATTTCGGCGGCAATCCGAGACAGCGCTGAGGTCTTTGGCCTTATACTTTTGCATAGGTCGTTGCGCGCCTCCAATGTTCGAGCTCCGATTAACGTCGGTTCTACAGGTCGCATGTCGAGGCCCAGTCAAAATCCGCGCAGCGTTGGCTAGGATCGGTGTAACTGTTTCGGCTCAGTCTTTCTCAAAAGGCTAAACACTTAAAGACGTACATACTCGCACTCGATGCGAAAAAATCGGTGCATAAACGGTCAAAGTAGTCGTGCAGGCAAGCAAAGCGTTCTCTTGGTCCTTTACTTGTGAGTTTGCTCTTTCAGAGATTGCGCAATCGCAGCGAATGGCAGCTAAGCGGGCTGCGGCTGCAGCATCCGTTACGAGCGCCTAGCGGCAGCTTTGCGCCGTTCCTCGATTTGCCATAACTCCGCAATGCTGCCCTCGCCCTTCAGACCATCAAGCACAATCCTAACCTTCTCTTCCGCTGAATATTGTTTACTCGTGGCACGGCGGATGTCTTTGATGATCCTCTCGCCGTGGCTCTTGCGTGTTCCCGGTTTCTGTCTCATCACCACTCCTTGGTGGTTACGATGTGCCAGAAACCCTCTCTTATCCAATCGACCCAAAATGTCCCTTTGGCGCTGACGTCAGACAAGGTGCGCTTTTATCAAGAGCTTTCGCGCGCGGAGCTGCAACGCGTCCAAATCGCCCGCGCTTTGGCGCAGGTCTGGCACCCAGTTGATGACGCGAGCCCTAAATGACGCATCTTCGATGAACCTGTTTCTAGCCTCGATATCAGTCACCAATTGGAGGTCATAAAAGTCGTCTCGCGCTATGCCGGGGCATGCGGCGGCATAGTCGCGGTGATGCATGATATCAAACTCACCGCCATGTACGCTCATGACGTCGCTCTTCAATAGGCTGGACAGATCCTCCGCCAAGGCCCACCGCGTGACGTGCTGATGGAAGGTCGCTTGAGCGAAAATGACGGCTGCAACCTGCACGTGGGCGTGGCACCTACGGGCGACATTCCCTTCATTTTACCTCAGATATCATCCCTGCCCTAACACGATAAAGGTGTCCTAAATCAGACCGAGTTGCTGTTGCAGTGGCGAAGCCACGAGACAAATCCAACTTTTTTGTCAGAAATTCCACGCCATGTCAGGTTTTTGCAAATCCCCAGCCTAGGCAGGACCCCAGGGTCGGCATATGGCTGCTGAGGATTTCGATGAAGAACCAAAGACCGACCCCCCGAAAACGAATGAGTTGGCGCGGAGAAAACCAGTGCTGTGACCGCGCGCCAGACGCCAAGGAAATCCCGCTCACGGAGGCTGGTCCGGACTACGCAAAAAACGCAATCCCAGAGGTCGCGCGGTGTTTTTGGCAGACCTTCGCGATGCCCCAAACGCAAGCTTGGCTGATGGCGCTGCAACTGGCCAAACACAGGTTTCGGGGACAGCGCGGCGGTGCGATTGGACTTGAGATCCTCGCGACCGTGCAAGCCATGCGCCACTCCCGCGTATCTTGTTTTCGCTTCAACAACCCCGCCTGCAATAGCTGTGCGGCGTTTGTGAGTGAGCATGAACGCCAATTCATGTCGGTCTTTCGCGCCGTGCCGAATAAGCCAGAGGGCCCCGCAAGGAGCCACGCCATGCTGCTCTGCGAGGGCAACGACACCGAGCTTCTGATTGAGCGCATGACGGAGCTCGTACGCGTGACCTATCCCAAAATTTGCGCGCTGCCCGTGCCATCGCCCGAGTATCTGCACTGAGCATCCACCTCTGCCGCGCCCATAACCCCTAAAATGAACAAGGACAGTATCATGCAGAACCTGCTCTCCTGTTTCGCGTCTCTCCACGCCCTCGCCGCAAAGAGAGGCGATTGTTGCGCTCGAAACCAAAGCATCAACCTTCGGAAAAAGCCAGCTAACGTGAGGCACCTTGGGGAAGTTTTTTACGATTTGGCTGCAAAGCCCGCCCACTTGGGCAGGGTCTTTTCCGCTTGCCTAAAGACCACGAAAGCTCGCAAGGCACTGAAG
>JBCBWJ010000254.1:0-5172 GCA_039817165.1 Pseudomonadota bacterium
AGACGGGCACCAGTTCCATTCAGGATACGTTTTATCACAGCACCGATCCCGGGGTCGAATACATCAACTGGACCGGCAGCAACCATTCGCAGCTTTTTGTCCTGCTGTTTCAGGATCCAGAGAAGTACGCCCGCTATCACATGTTCAAGAACGAAGGCGCCGAGTATATCGCGGGCTTGCCGGAGCAACGGGATCTGTGGTTGGGGCGGGTTTCGCGACAGATGTCCAAGGCGGGCCGCAAAACGATGTTGTTTTCGGGCGAAGATATCTCATCTCCGCAGTTTGACGCCGCCGCCGAGCGCATGCATGGGTTTTTCAAAGAGCGCAGCGATGATGTCAGCGCCTTTGGATATGCGCGACCGCCCAAAGGCTTCATCGAGAGTTCCTTTCAACAGAACCTGCGCGGCGGGATCGTGTTCGATTTTGCAGACCGCAAGCCGCGTCCCAACTACCGCAGGCGGTTTGAAAAGATCTTTCGCATCTTCGGCCCCGAGAACGTGACGATCAAGGAGTTCTCGCAGGCGCGTCTGTGGCAGGGCGACGTGGTGAAGGACTTTGCCCGACATCTGGGGATTGCTGCCCCGAAAGAAACCGAGATCCGCACGTCGAATGAAAGCCTGAGCCTTGAGGCGACGGCGCTGCTTTATGTGCAGCGCAGGTTCGGCAAGGGGTTCGTGTCGGGATTTGCCAATGCGTTGAGCGCCAACAACCGCTTCGTTGCGACATTGTCGGGTATCGGAGAGCGGCGGCTGGCGTTTTCCAACGAGATGGTGGCACCGTTGCTGACGGTGATCGAAGAGGACGTGGCATGGATGGAAGACAAGCTGGGGCACGCGTTCTCTGACCCCAAAGACCTGCAGGACAGCGCGATTTGCAGCGTCGAGGACCTGATGGAGGTTGCCCTGCAGTGTTACGACGAGGTTCTGGAGACGGCAGGTATGAGCCACAGCAACGCAGGTCCGGCCAGTCTTGCAAACCTCGTCGCTGTCATCGAAGCCGTGCGCGAACAAAGCTATGCGGTACAGGCGCCCGCCAGGTAGGCGGTGGCACGTGCTGTGAGCATCGCAGTGTCACTGCAGGATCGACGTGGGCCTTTGACCCTGCATGCCTTTTGCGGTTTGACCAGCAAGATCAGGCGCGCGGACCTACAGGGCACCTCTGTCGGGGGAATTTTGTGGCGGAGAGACAGGGATTCGAACCCTGGAGACGGTCTCCCGCCTACACACTTTCCAGGCGTGCGCCTTCGACCACTCGGCCACCTCTCCGTGTTGGGCCTTGTAGCGCCGGGGCGCGGGCCAGTTCAAGGGGTTTCTTGAGGCCCCAGATGCAGATAGACGCGACGATTCTGACGGCCTTTCTTTTCGACCTTGCCAAGGCGCACCGGACCGATCTCGGCGGTGCGCGCCACATGGGTGCCGCCGCAGGGTTGCAGATCAATCTGGGCGTCGCCCTCACCAATGCGAATGAGACGGATGCGCCCTGCCCCGCGCGGAGGTTGCACGGACATGGTTTTGACAAGGCCGGGATTCGCGTCAAGCTCTGCCTCGGAAATCCAGTCTTCGGTCACGGGCAGGTCGCGTGCGATGAGCGCGTTCAACTCTGCCTCTAGCGCGGGTTTGTCCTCTGGCGCGTCGGGCATGTCGAAATCCAGCCGACCGCGGGTCTGTGATATGGAGCCGCCGGTCACTCCCAGCGGGATCACCACAGACAGCAAATGCAGCGCGGTATGGACGCGCATATGCGCCAGTCGGCGATCCCAATCGAGGGTCTGGTGCACGGTGGTGCCTTCTGGCGGCAGAGCCACGGGTTCGGACGGGACAAGGGCAATCTGGCCGTTTTCGGCCTTTACCGTCGTGGCGACGGCCACCGCGCCACCCTCCCAGCTGAGGCGCCCGCTGTCACCCGGTTGCCCGCCGCCAGTGGCGTAAAAGAGCGAGGCATCCACGATGATCGCCCCTTCGGGCGTGTGGCCCGTAACGCGGGCCGTGGCCTCGCGCATGTAGGGGTCTTTGTGAAACAGAGGTTCGGTCATCGCCCATCCCCGTCGCCTGCAGCATCGCCATCCATGCCGGTCACATCCAGGTCTTCGTCCGTCATGTGCGCCTGTTCACTGGCGGCATCGGCACCCGAAACCGCTGGCTTTGCGCCTTGCGGTGCGGGCACGATGGCTTCGGGATTGCGGATCCAGATGTCGCGCTGGGCGAAGGGCACTTCGATGCCGTCTTCGGCAAAGCGGCGGGCGATTTCGTGGTTCATGTCAGAGCGCGCGGACAGCACGTAGTTCACGTCACGCAGGATCGCGCGGATTTCGAAATCCATACTGTCGGCACCAAAGCCCTGAAACACGATGAAAGGCGGGGGGGACAGCAGGACCATGGGATGATCGCGGGCAATCTCCGTCAGGATCTTTTCAACCCTCCGGGTGTCGGACCCATAGGCCACACCCACCGGCACGATCACCCGGCCCACCGTGTTGCCGTGGGTGTAGTTGGTCACCCGGCCGCTGACAAAATCGGAGTTCGGCACGATCACGTCCGAACGGTCGAAGGTTTCAATCACCGTCGACCGAACGGAGATGTTTCGCACCGTACCGTGCACGCCGCCCACCTCGATCCAGTCGCCGATAGAGATGGGGCGTTCGATCAGCAGGATGATGCCCGAAACAAAGTTCGACACGATATTTTGCAGGCCAAAGCCGATGCCCACCGACAGCGCACCGGCCACAATGGCGATGGAGCTGAGGTCAATCCCGGCGCTGGTGATCGCCACCACGGCCGCAAGGAAGATCCCCACGTACCCAAGGCCCGACACGATCGCCACCTGCCCACCCGGATCAATCCGCGTCTTGGGCAGCACCGTGTTGCGCAATGCACCTTGCAAGAGCCGCGTGGCGGTGTAGCCGATGACGAACACGATCGCGAAGGTCAAGAAAACGGTGGGTGACAGGCGCAGACCGCCGATGTCGAACCCCTTGACCAACTGGCTCCAGACCTCTGTCAGTTCGGTCAGCCGCGCGCCCCAGATGAGCGCGAGGATGGGCAGGCAAAGCACCACCATGGTGAAGCCGATCAGGATGGGCACGAGGCTTTCGCCCGCGCCGTCGCGGTTGCCGGTGATCAGGACGTAGACCTCGACCACCACGCGTTGCAGGATCACGAGAGCCGCCAGAAGCTGCAGCGACATGAGCGCGGGGAAAAGCGCAAATTCCGCCAGTTTGAAATACCCGACGACCGCCAGCAGCGGAGAGGTGACTGACAGAACCGCGAGACCCATGACCAGAACGCGTGTCAGGCGGGTGCGATAGGTTTCTTCTTCGTCGCCGGACGCCTCGTTGGCGCAATGGGCTTTCAAAAGCTGCGTGATGCGCAAAAGCATGAGCGCGGCGACAAGAAGCAGCGGGAAGAGCAGTGTTACGATCGACGCCTCAGGCCAACCACCGGTGCTGGAAAAGCTTTCCAGGAAGAAGTGCAGGCCCGCGACAAGGCCGAGGCAGGATCCGAACCAGCGGCCAGCCTTGCGTTGGCTTTCATTGAGGTTGAGCGGGAGCGAGCGGGCCTCTCTTGCAGGGAAGATGCGCATCGCCAGCCAGCGTGCAAAGAGCCATACAAAGGCCGCGGGCAGCACCAATTGCAGTGCCTGATCGGTGCGCAGGCCCACAAGCCCGGTGGCATAAAACGCACGCACCATAAAGTGGATGCCCAGAAGCGGCACCACGAGCGAGCCCATTGACAGGATGAACCCGGCAATCCAGCGCCCCGCACCGGGGTCATCGCCCAGCACGCGGGTTGTCATTCTACGGCTCCAGCGGCGGCCCCGTACCACGAGCACCACGCCCGCCAGTGTCAGCAGCACGATCAGCGGCAGGGCGTCCTTGGTCTTCTCTTTCTGGATTTCGCTCGACCAGGCGATGGCAAACTCGCCCCTCAAATGTTCCGCCGACAGCGTCAGCACCTTCACGGCGGGCAGCCAGTTGGCGGGGTTGAGCGGTGAAGGGCCGAATGCCAGCAGTTCTTCGGCCTGCCGGTCACGGATAATCATGTCGATGGCGCGGACCAGGCCGTCAGCCCGGCTATAGGAGACCTGAGCGGCGCGCACGGGCGCTTGCAGCTCAGCCAATTGGGCGTTGAGCGCCTCACGCTCAATGGCCACGGTTTCGCTTTCGACGCCGTCTTCGGGCACGGGTCCGAGCGCGTTGATCTGACGCTCTACCGTGGTGATGGAGCGGGCATTGGCCTGTTGCGCGTCAAGAAAGAACTCGCGCCAACGCACCAGATCGGCACGCAGGGATTCGAACGCGGGCGTGGAGGCACGGGCATTGGCCACGGCCTCTTCGGCGCGGGTGGCCAGACGTTCCCAGATCTCACGGTCTTCTTCGGTGAGCTGCACGTCCTGGGCCGCAGCGGGGTGTGGCGCGAGGGTGAGTGTGAGGGTTGCGGTCAGAAAGACCGGCGCCAGAAAGACCGGTGTGAGGCAGAGCCAAAGCAGACAGAGCAGCCGGGTCATTCGGCGAAGACCTGCGGCATATCTGCGGGGGCCGCTTCTAGCCACTCAGGCACGGGCAGACCTTTTTCGCGCAGGAAGGTGGGGTTGAAGAGCTTGGATTGATACCGCGTGCCGTAATCGCACAGAATGGTGACGATGGTGTGGCCGGGGCCCATCTCGCGCGCCATCGCCATGGCCCCGCCGATGTTGATGCCCGAAGAGCCACCCAGACAGTGGCCTTCGTTTTGCAAAAGGTCGAACACGATGGGCAGCGCCACGTCATCGGGGACCTGGTACATCATGTCGGGTGTGAACCCTTCGAGGTTGGCGGTGATGCGCCCTTGCCCGATGCCTTCGGTGATGGAGGTGCCCTCTGCTGCGGCTTTGCCATCGCGAAAGAGCGTATACATGCCAGAGCCCATGGGATCGGCCAGCGCCACCTTGACGCCTTTGGGCTGGAGTGCCGCCCCCACGCCCGCCAATGTGCCGCCAGAGCCCACTGCACAGACAAAACCATCGACCTTGCCGCCGGTTTGCTCCCAGATCTCGGGCCCGGTCATGTCGATATGGGCCTGGCGGTTGGCCACGTTGTCGAACTGGTTGGCCCAGACCGCACCATTGTTGTTCAGGCGCGCCATTTCCTCGGCCAAGCGGCCGGAATAGCGCACATAGTTGTTGGGGTTGGAATAG
>JBCBWJ010000255.1:0-5167 GCA_039817165.1 Pseudomonadota bacterium
GGAATGATGAAGATCAGACAGTGCGGCTAATGGCCCTTAGGGCACATGATCCGTCACTGGATCGCCTCGCAAGCCCATTTCCTGAAACGATTGGACACTCGGATGCACCTTTTCGGACGGGTCTAGGAGCACCCGTCGCCGACGCCTCGTGATGAAAAGCTTGGTCCAGCCTTGCCAGTTGCCGGTCGAGGGAGACGTCACATCCATCGGAAACCGAACGCGCCACCCTTCCGGAAGGGCAACCCCATGTTCACTGAGTTTGTCCAGCATCCAAACAAGCGGGATGTTCGAAAGAGGCCTCGCAGCATGAAAACCCCGTAAATTCCCACCAACATCCGCATGGTTGCCTCGAAACCAGACCTGCTCCACCCGACCATCAAAGGTGTCCGGCACCTCCCACATGACAGCGTTGTAGGCCACTCGATTTTCATTAAGAGCAAGCGCGTGATAGCCGTGCCGGACGGAATCAGATAGCTGGTGATCATGAAAGGCGTGTGCTTGAACGCTCAACCGCCACAGCACCGGCATGACAATACCGAGCGCCTTAACAGTGTCCCAAACGCCAACAATCTCTATTTCCACATCTGCATGACAAGTGGCTCGGGCGAAATCCTCGCTCGACGGAGTAATCTTTTCGGCCTGGTAATGGCGATACGCCGTGGCGACATTTCGCTCTGTCGCCTCTGAAGCGCGCAAAAGCCCGACCCTGTCGATCACGCCAGCCAATGAGCGCACAGCAAAAGCGCCGCGAGAGTAGCCCAACAGAACAATCCGATCGCCCGGATGATAGCGGCTCGCCAGGTATCCGTAGGCGCGCCGGATCTGCCGGTTGATGCCACGCCCCGCAATCACGTCTCGGGTCGAGCGCCAATCCTGCCATTGCAGACCGGCCTCGTAGTAGAGTGAGACGCTCCGATCGTCCGCTTCTTCCAACAATTTGTAGGTCAGTCCTGCGTTGCTTTCACATCCAGGTTTCAACGTCGACATAGTGCCGTCGAGAATGATGACATGCGTCTGCCGACCCCGACGGTCAGAAAACCCTTGCTGCCGCCGAGAGGATCCCAGGTTCAGAGCCTGATAAAGGCGTTTGAAAAGCGATCTAAAAGCCATATCTCGACAAATTCTGCGGCTGATGGTGTTGGTGTGCGACCATGCAATGCGTCATTCATTTTAGATCGGAGGTTGGACGAAAATTAACCATAAAACTTGGCGTGAGCGATTATTTCACTTCGTGTTTAGCGCGATCAACGACACGCCGACGCGCACCGATTGTTCGAAGTTCGCCACCTCATTCTGTTAGCTTTCAAAAGATCTTTCGACACGCGATTGACTTTTGGGCTGTTCAACTGCCGTAGTATCGGTCCCAACGCTCTATCAGTTTTTGCTGCAACGCCTTTGAGCGACTGTTCCACCCGCGCGACCCTTGCGGTCTTTGACCAGAAGTTGGATCGTAGCTGGCCCTCAGACCGCTGTTGGCGGTAAAAATTGCAAAGGCCAAATCCTTGCCGCGAGCGGTGGACATGTAGCCTGCCAGCGAACTCACGAAATACAACGTGCCTGTCTTTGCCGTTACCTTGACCGGATGGGCTCCATCCACCTTGCCGTTTTGGTGGCGCATGGGGATATCTTTCAGGATCGGTTTCAACGCGCCTTGTCCGTGCACTCTTGCTAGAGCTTTTGCCATAGCAGCGGCCGTAAGGCGTGAGGTTTCATGCAGACCGGAATGATCCACCAAGGTTGCTCCTGTCATGCCCAATTCATCCCTTGCCCACGCGCTCATAAGTCGAGCCGATTGTTTCAAGGAACGGGGCTGACCCTGCAGGCGCGCTGTGGCTGTCATGCCCACGAGCTCTGCTGTCAGATTGTTTGAAAACTTCAACATTCCCTGCAAAATCGCGGTCAACTTCGCGCTTTGATGGCGAGCCAGGACTTCACCTCCGGGCGGCGCAGCCAAGGGTTTCCCGATCTTGAGGCGAATGCCTTGTGATCGCGCAAAAGTTGCAAACACCTCTGCGGCATAGGCCTCTGGTTTGCGCACAGGCAGCCAACGCGCGCCACCGTTGCCCAACGCATCCCGTGCCACCGTCCAACTGTCATGGTCGCCCTTGTCCGTGTAGGTGTAAACCGGCATCGATCTTGGTGCGACTGAGATACGCGCAACGCGCACGTCAGGGCGGTATTTCTTGGAACGCGCATCCATCGCGACCGTGTAGTCCCCACCCACACGTTTCCACTCGAAGTGCACGCGATTGTAGTTCAGATTGAGGCCTGAAATAGCCGGGTTGTAGCTCACGCTTTCGGGTTGCTTGTCGTCCAGTATCCGCTCGAAGGGCAGAGCACCGCCCCAGACCCGAAGTCGGCCGCGCACCTCACGAATACCAGCCTGTTTCAGCTTTGCTGCAAGACTGGCCAGAGCATCTGTGTCAAGCGTTGGATCGCCACCACCAGCTAAAACCAGATCGCCTTGCACCACCCCGTTTGCCACGCCGCGTGTTGCCACAAGCCGTGTTTCGAACCTGTAGCCGGGACCCAGTGCGTTCAACGCATAGAGCGCAGTCACGGCCTTTGTTACGCTGGCAGGCGGTAAGCCAGTTGAACCCGAATGGCTTTCTAGGGTCTTGCCCGTTGGGATGTCTACAACCGAAAAAGTGACGTTGCCGCCTAGCTCCGCTGACGCGATGAGACTGTCGACATCTGGCGCGGTGCGCGGGGCAAAACCGGTTGGCCGTTCTTTGGGGCGCAAAGATACGTCGGGGGCTTTCGCATGGGCCCAAGTGGCCAGACCAGCAAAAGCGCCGCTCAAAAATGCTCTGCGCGTGAATCCCAACATGCTGCAGATTATGCCTGAAGCAAACGTAAGAACAATCTGTTTTCGGGTTCAAATCACTCCGCAATGTTCACGTTTCTTCACCAATGGCCTGACTTACGCAATTCGGTCGATGAAATATGGCGCATTGGCACATTTACAAAACACCATGCTGGAGCCTTTGACCGACCAAGACACAAGCTAGAGCGCCCCTTTATCCGAAACGGTGCGTAGATCCGCGCAGCTTTCGACATACGTGCGGAGATCCTCTGTCCCGGTCTGGCGAGGACTCCGACCGGAACTTGGTTGAGGATCTCTTTCCAACCTTTCCAATGATCAAACTGTGCAAGGTTGTCAGCCCCCATCAGCCATACAAATTGCACAGCCGGTCGGGCCGCTTTCAACCTCTCGAGGGTTTCGGCAGTGTAGCGCGTGCCGGCTTGCGCTTCAAAATCACTCGCGTGCATGCGGGGGTGCGTTAGAATTGATCGGCAGGCCGCCATGCGCTCTGTCAGCGGTGCAGGACCATGCTCTTTCAATGGGTTGCCGGGTGTCACCAGCCACCAGACCTGGTCCAAGCCGAAACGCCTCATGGCCTCTAGGCTGATATGAACATGGCCTGCATGAGGCGGATCAAATGACCCCCCCAACACGCCGATGACCTGCCGGGGCCGAGAAAAGGGCAGTCTGTACCGCATGTGCGCTTGTTTTGCGCCGCAAAGGTACCTTGTCCAGCACTTTATCTTTGAGCTAGCGTATATCTCGCAGCCCGATGCCTGCAATCTCTCGCGCTAAACCCCGGCGGTCAGCAGGCCTTTGACACTGCTAAAGCATCCGACCGGGCGACTATCCGTTTAGACAAGTACGCTGGCACCAACCGCTTCGTCGCGACACGTGGCATTTCCATTTCAGCTATAACTCGGGAAGGATCGGGATGCTCGCTAACGTTGTCGAACGCCCACCGGCCCGCATAGTCAACGAAAGTTTCGCTCGGCGTGTTTTCAGACAAGATTACCTGATGAGCATCAGTTTCGACGTGATAATACGTAAAACCTTCTACGGGCATACGTTGCACCTGAAAGATCGATTGCCCGTTGATAAGAGCGGCTGCATTGATCAAAAGACCGTCTATGACCACGGCATGATCCGCAGTAAGGTAAAGGTCACGCGCGGGAACCCCATCTGCCAAAGCGCCCGCCTTGATGCAAACCGGGTTTATCCGCTGTGGTTGTTGAAAGCGCGGGTACATGGTTTGGCGGGCAATCCACGAAATCCGCGTCTTCCCGCCCGAGGCCAAGCGCAACTCATCGCCTTGGCGCAACTCTTCAACAGCCACCTCACCCGTTGGGGTGGTGAGGTAGGTGCCTTCAAGGAAACAGTTGACGTTGATTTGTGCTTCCAGACTGTCGATCTGAAACTCGCCCGTGGTCGTGAAAACGATCTCGTCGAATTCACCAATCGCAGACAAGGAGCCGGCACTGTTCAGAGTTTGGGTGGAGGTTTCCGTGCTGTCGAAAAACTTGAACTTAACAGTGACCTTACCGTCTACCTTATTAAGGTTGATCCGCACAGGATCGTCTTCGGTTCCGTCAAAATGCTTGTTATCCGCGGAAAGCGTGAATTCATCTGTGCCACCACTGACCTCTTTGCCTTCAAGGTAGTCCCGCACTAGTCCAAAAGAGGCACTGGGTTGGTGTTGGATCGAGGTGCGTCCGTCCGCGCTTGTAACACTAAAAGAGAACGTAACGCCGTCATCCACAAACGAAATTGTTGCTGCTTCGGTGTCATTTACGAATGACCGAGTCCCTTCGTCGAACTCGAAAATCGGCATGGCAAACATCCTTGAACTCGCACGTCCCCATGGTGAATGTACAACCTTAAGGTTAATAAAAAGTTAATTTTTGGTTAATTTCCACCGTAGTTGCTGCTGCACAGCGTTGCTGCTGGAAGGTAGCTCCCCTGATTGCGCTACATGCTAAACTGCGGCAGCCTTGCTTAGTTCAAGGTCTACGCTTTCACACGGCCTTATCAAACCAATTCGTGTTTCTGTGAAATCTTACATGTCTTCAGCGACCGGTTTGAAATTGATCAGCCACCACAAAGCAGTTTCACTTGCGATTGCCCCGCTGCATCCGATCCTCTAGACAACGGCACAAACGTGATCATGCAGCAGCGGAGCCCCAAATGGCGCAGAAATTCGTCTATCACATGCAAGGCGTGTCCAAGACCTACCCTGGCGGCAAGAAATGCTTTGAAAACATCCATCTGA
Source organism: Pseudomonadota bacterium (assembly GCA_039817165.1). GTDB lineage: Bacteria > Pseudomonadota > Alphaproteobacteria > Rhodobacterales > Rhodobacteraceae > Roseovarius. The sequence goes on from JBCBWJ010000255.1 coordinate 5,076, forward strand.
GCTTTCTGCCCGGCGTGAAGATCGGGGTTGTGGGCGTCAACGGAGCGGGCAAGTCTACCCTAATGAAGATAATGTCCGGCCTCGACACCGAG
>JBCBWJ010000256.1:0-5160 GCA_039817165.1 Pseudomonadota bacterium
CGTCCCGTCGATATCACATAAATTAAAGCGAGCGGGCCTCGCTCGTCGCTCCCTTACGGGCGCGCCTCGCCTTTGGGGCTCAAGCTGCAATCAAACACCACGTCTGAGCCAAGTGCGAAGGCCCGCATTTTGGGCCGGATCGCATTGCACAGCAATTCGCTCGCGTTGGGCATCGTCAGGCTTTGCGGCCCGTCCCCGATCAGCAGGGGTGCGATCGCGATTTGCAGCCGGTCGAGCAGGCCCGCCTCCAGAAATTTCGCGATGGTGATCCCGCCGCCTTCGACCAGCAGGGTCCTCAGCCCTTCGGCGCGCAAGGCCGCTACGATATCAACCGGGTCGATCAGCGCGCCCTTGAGCGGCAGCCGGATCACGTGCACGCCCGCGGGCCGCACCCTGTCCACCGCCTGCACCACAAAGCGCGGCGTCCCGTCATCGCGCAAAAGCCGCGCGTCATCGGGCAGCCGCCCGCTGGGGTCAATCACGATCCGCGCCGGGTTGTCGCCCTCGCACAGGCGTACTGTCAGTTGCGGCGCGTCATGGATCGCGGTGCGCACCCCGATGATCACCCCGTCGACCAGCGCCCGCATCCGGTGCAAATGCGCCAGCCCGTCGGGCCCCGATACATCCTGCGCATCGCCCGTCGTGGTGGCCACCCGGCCATCCAGCGATTGTCCGATCTGGGCCACGGTCACAGGCCCGGTGTCGCGCCGCGCCAACGGAGAATAGAGATCCCACGCCGCCGCCTCGGACGGGCTGAACCCATTGAGCGCTTTGGCCAATGTGCCGCGCCGCATGCTGAGAAGCTGGTCCCAGACTTTGGATGTAATCTCTGTGTGCATATCAACTCGTCTTCTGGAACCAAGTAAGGGGAAGTGCAAGCAAATCGACGTGGCCCACGCGTGTGCGGCCCTGATCGGCAGTCTTACGCCGGGCATCGGCCCATTTCGGCGCATCGGGCATTCCGGCCTCTTGGGCGGCCGTGGCGATCCCGTCATTCAAGAGCGTCTGCAGCGGGGCCATCTCGGGGCCCAGATCCCACGGGCTTTGCGCCAGCGCCACCTCAAACCCGGCCGCCTCGAACACTGCCGCCGCGCGCGGCCCGGCATCGGGCCCAAGCGCGCGGCCCAGCCCTTTGTCGCGGCGTTGGTGGCGGTTGAAAAAGCTCTCAACCTCAGGGTCCGACGCGTTTTGCGGCGCCCAGGCCATCGCGCCGTCATAGCTCAGCGCGGCGTAAAACGGCACCTCGAGCCGCTCCGCCAGCGCGCGCACCCAGGTCTCCGACACCAGATCCAGCAGCGCCGACGCCGTGACCAGCGTCACATGCTCAAGCGGCAAAGCGGCCACATCCAAGAGATCCTGCTGAACAAACTCCGCCTCGACCGAGACGCTGTCTCGCGCCCTCTCCAACAGGGCCGCATCGCCATCCAGAAGCCGCCAGCGCGCGCCTTGAGGCAGCACATCCGCCATCGCCCGCGTGGTCGATCCGGTGCCACAGCCCAGATCGAGGATCACTGGCGCCGGTCCTGCGGCCTCAGCGGCACGTGCCAGCAGACCCGCGTCACGGGCCGCCCCGTCCGCAGGCTCGCGCAAGGCCAGCCAATCCGCTGAGAACCCCATGCTCAGATGTCCCCCTCAAACCACGCCCGCGCGACATGGCTTTCATGCAACTGGACGCGCAGCTTCCTGACGCGCCCCGCATCGTTGAGATCCCCCGCCCGCACGCGGGTGGCCATCGCCTCGAAGATGTGGTGGCACAGGAACTCGGTCGTGGTGAACTTGCCCGCAAACTCAGGCACATCATCGAGGTTCTTGTACTTCAGCGGGCTCAGAACCTCGCTCAACGCCTCAAGGGCCAGACCGATATCCACGACCATCCCGTACTCATCAATCGTGTCCGAATAAAACGCCAGATCAACGGTGAAGGTGGCGCCATGCACGCCTTGGGCGGGGCCAAACACCTCGGCAGGGAACGAATGTGCGATCATGATGTGGTCGCGGACTTCTACGGCAAACATGGATGGGTCTTCCTTTGGGGTTACGAATACCGAACGCGGTGGCAAAGCGTGGCAGGGTCGTTCAGGATCGCGCCGTACTGCACGGGCAGATCGTCAAACCGGGTCTCTCCGGACAACAGCACATCCAGCGCGGGATCCTGCAGCAACTCCATCGCCTTGGCCAAGCGACGCGCGTAATCCCACCGCGCACGGCGCGCCACGGGCAAACCGCCCACCTGCGAGCTGACCAGCTTCAAACGCCGGCTGTGAAAGGCCCCGCCCAAGGGCACCGGGCTCGGCGCAGCGCCATGCCAACTGGCCTCAACCACCGTTGCCTCATCGCCCGCGGCCTCGATGGCGGTGGCAAGCCCGCCCGCACTGGCCGACAGATGCACCACGACATCGGCCTCGCGCGGACACGCCTCCGGGCTGGCAAACGCGCAGCCCAGATGATCCGCCAGCTTTGCGCGGTCGCGGTTGATGTCCACCAGAGTGACCTCCGTTCCTGGCACCTTCGCTGCTAGATAACCTGTTAACGCGCCAACTACCCCAGCACCAACGATCACAATCGCGTCACCGGGCCCGGCGCCACTGTCCCACAGAACATTCAGCGCGGTCTCCATATTCGCACATAAAACCGCACGCTCAGGCGGCAGGCCCTCGGGCAAAGGCATCAACGCCACCTCAGGCAGGCGAAACCGGGCCTGATGGGGATGCAACGCAAACACCACCTGTCCGGCCAACGCGCCCTCGGACACCCGTCCAACCGCGCAATAGCCATACTTGACCGGAAACGGAAACGCCCCTTCCTGCGCCGGCCCGCGCATGCGCGCGTGCTCGGCCTCTGGCACGCGGCCTTCAAACACCAAACGCTCGGTGCCCCGGCTGATCCCGGAAAAGAGCATGTCCACCAAAACACCCTCGCCCAGCGTGCCGGGACGCAAGGCGACCTCTCCTGTGGCGACGGTCCAAAGCGCGGGCGATGTCATTTTTCTCTGACGTGAAATTCTGTCAACATATTGGCCTATTTAGCGCCTGCAATCGGCTTCGGCAACGCGGGCGGCTCACCCGTGCGGCAAACCTTTGCTCAGAGAGGTCAAAACCGCCTCTGCGGTGCGGGCCGTGCTCTCCCATGTGGCCAGACCATGGGCGGCGTTCGAGGCGGCGGCGGCCATGCGCGCGTGCAGCTCCGGATCGCTCAAAACCCGGCTCAGGGCGCCCGCAAAGGACGCCGGATCGTCCGGCGGCACCAACAGCCCGGCCTCCGGGGCCACCGTCCCCGGCACAGCCCCCACCCGGCACGACACAACCGGCAACCCGTGCACCGTGGCCTCGTCAAACACGATGCCATAGCCCTCGTAGCGCGTTGCCAGCGCAAACAGGCTGGCCTGCGCATAGTACCGCGACAGCGCCTCATGCGGCACGCGCCCGGGCATCTTAACACGGGCCCCAAGGCCCAGCTCTTGCACCAAATCGCGCAGCATCGCCCCATGCGCGTCATCATGCACCTCGCCCACGATCACCGCCTGCCACGGGACCTCCTGCATCAACGCCAGCGCCCGCAACAGCACGTCATGGCCCTTGCGCGGCACCTGAATGCCCACCGACAGGATCAGCGGCGGATCCTGCGGGCTTGGAAAAGAGGTGGGCCGCGCGGTGCCGGGCCGGGCAATGGTGATCTTGCCCTCGGGCACGCCGTAAGCGCTTTGCAGGATCTGCGCGGTGTGCGGGCTGGGCACAATCACCTGCGCGGCATAGGCCAGATTGGCACGCTCGCTCTTCAAAAGCTGCGCGCGTGCGGCCTCCGAGATGCCGTTTTCATAGGCCAGCGGATGATGCACCATCGCCACGATGGGCGCTTTGACCTCTGCCACAGCGCCGGTGTCCATCGCGCCAAAGGCCAGCCCGTCAATGATCACCGGCACGTCGCTTGCGACGCTTGATATCTGCCGGGCTGCATCCGCCTGATCCGCGGCATTTGGCGCGGGAAAGGACGGGCCCAAAGACAGCACATCCACCCGCCAGCCAAGCGCGCGCAGCCCCTCCACCAGATGCCGGTCATAGATATAGCCGCCGGTGAGCGTGGTGATGTCGCCGGGCAGGGCAAAGGCCGCCTGTGTCATGATGCTCTGCTCCTTGGTCACTCAGGCGCTCACTCACGCGCTCGCTCCCGCGCAGCATCTAGGGCCGGACCCCGCTCAGCAAGGCCCGGCTGGCGAAAATGTTACGGCAATTTCGCCCGCGCCCCCTATATCTGACCCATCCATACCCGACCAACAGGAGAGATCATGCGCAGTCTGACCGCCCTTGTGGCCCCCGCTTTCGTTGCCGCCACGGCCCTTGCCACCCCCGCTCTGGCCGACAAGGCGCTCTATCAACTCGATGACACCCACACCGCGATCTATTTCACCGTGGATCACATCGGGTATGCCAAGACCCTGGGGATTTTCACCGGCCTTGAGGGCAGCTTCATGTACGACACCGAGACCCAAGAGCTCTCGGATGTGTCCGTGACCATTCAGGCCGACAGCGTGAACACCTTCCACGCCGCCCGCGACGGCCATGTCCGCAACAAGGATTTCCTGCACGTAGAAGAGCACCCCACCATCACCTTCACCGCTTCCGAAGGCACGCCCAGCGGCGATGCGGCAGGCACTGTGACGGGCGATCTGACGATCCTCGGCGTGACCCAACCGGTGACGCTCGAGGTGACGCTGAACAAAGTGGGCGACTACCCCTTCGGCCACAAGCGCGAGGTGCTGGGCCTGTCGATGAGCACATCCATCATGCGCAGCGCATTCGGCATGGACTACGCCGTGGGCAACGGCCTTGTGGGCGATCAGGTCGACATCATGATCGAAACCGAAGCCATGAACATGGCCGACAACAGCTAGACCGCTTGACCCTCTGCCGCGGCGGCGGCGATCCAGTCTTGGGTGGCCGCCGCTGGCAATTCTGCGATGAGCCGGGTGTGCCCCTCAACCGCCATCGCGATCCTTGGGCCTGTCCCCGCCCCCAACACCCAAGCGGTCAAACCACCCGCTTGAACGCGGTCCGCCTTCAAGACATAGGGCAGGGCGGTCTCCTGAATGTCGTGGAGCGCGCCCGCGTCCCCGGCCGACGCCTCAACGCCACCCTCGCCCCGTTTCACCCAACACTCACTTCG
>JBCBWJ010000257.1:0-5125 GCA_039817165.1 Pseudomonadota bacterium
GCCGCAAACGAAACCCTATCGGCCATTCACCACCGTATGCCAGTGATCCTTGGACCAGAGGACTGGCCGCTTTGGCTGGGCGAGGACGGGCACGGCGCAGCCAGGCTGATGCGTGCAGCCCCCGAGGACACACTGCATTTCTGGCGCGTGGACAGGGCCGTGAATTCGAACCGGGCCAGCGGTCCAGAGCTTGCCATCCCGATCGCGCTCTAACCTCAAGCGCCCGAAATCTTTCAAAGATTTCGTCCCCATTTTTTTAAAAAAAATGGCTGCCAACGTTGGCGGCAGAATTTTTCAAAAATTCTGCGGTCTTCAGATCACCGTTTGCGCCGTGGCCCAGGGGTTTTGGAGTGGAACACAGGGGGGCGCTTGGCCACCCAGCGGATGAATTTGGCCAAACGGGGATGGGCGCGCAAGGCCTCAACGGTGGAGTAGTCGCGCGCGAGCTCCGTCTCGGTCAGCGTGGCGTGGATCTCATTGTGGCAAATCTGGTGCAACAGGACCAACGGCCCGCCTTTGCCACCTTTCAGCTTCGGGATCAGGTGATGCAGGCTTTGACGGGCCTCCGGTGGGATGGGCCGGCCGCAAAGCGGACAGACGGGATGCTCCACGCGTCTTTCTCAGGGCAGCGCGGCCGCGCGGGTATAGGCGTCGCGGCCCCGGGTCTCTTTGGCGTAGGCCGACAGCCGCGCGTCCGGATCTGGAAAGCCCGCGATTTTGGCCCAGCCCAGGCAATGGACCAGCACAATGTCAGGCACCGTCATTTCATCGCCCATCAGGAAGGGGCCTTCGAACGCATCCGAAATCCGCCCCAGGGCGCGTTCAAATTCCCATTTGGCTGTGGATTTCACATCTGGCACGCGGTGGTCCTCGGGCAGGACAAAGCTGTGCTTGGCCGCAGTCCAGAGCGCGCCATCAACCTCATCGAGAATGGTGCAGGTCAGCGCATCCTGGCGCGCCCGTTCGAGGCTGCCGGAGGGGGAGGTGAACCGGCCGTGCTTGTCGGCCAGATAGGTGAGGATGGCCGTGGAATCCGTGAGCGCGGCGCCCTCCACCAACAATGCCGGGATCTTGCCTGAGGGGTTGGCCGCCAAGACCGCCGGCGTGCGCGGCATGCTGGGGTCGTGCTCATAGGCAACGCCCAGTTCCTCCAACATCCACAAAACCCTGAAAGCACGGGATTTACGGGTTCCGATCACAGTGAGCATGGGGCGCGTCCTCGACGTGGAAATGCGGGTAAACCTCATGCTGCCCTGTTGCCCCTGGGTTGGCAAGCCAATGCTGACTGGATTTGTCAGGCGTATGGGGTATCCTCGCGCCAGCCATAGGAGGACATCATGATCAGAACCGGTTCGTGCCTTTGCAGGTCCGTCACTTTTGAAATCAAAGAGCCCCCCACCAAAGTCGGCGCGTGCCATTGCGTGATGTGTCGCAAATGGTCGGGAGGGATATATCTCGCGTTGCAGCTGACCAAGGATCAGGTCACATTCCAAGGCCAAGAGCACATCACCTGCTATACCTCGTCGGATTGGGCCGAGCGGGGGTTTTGCAAAAAATGCGGCTCCAGCCTGTTTTACCGCGTCACGGCACCGGGGCCAAATGAGGGCGATCTGCATTTGGGCTTTGGCACGCTGGACGATCAAAGCGGCATGCATCTGGAAGACGAGATTTTCATCGACCGCAAGCCTGAGGGCTACAGCTTTGCCCAAGACACCGCGAAGATGACGTCAGATGAGATGTTTGCGCTTTTTGCAGAGGCCGGCGCGCCGCCTGAGGCGCAGCATCCGTAACATGCGCCGCGACTAGCCGCGCGGCATCATCGAGAGCCGGATCAGCGTGCGTTCGAGCACGGCCATGGGCGGGGCGGTCTGCCCCGCGGAGCGCAGTTGCAGATCGGTGTCGGTGATCATGGTCAGCGCCTCTTCGAGCCTTGCCGCCCCCCAGTTTTGCGCTTGGCGCTGCATCCGGTCGCGCCTTGGGCCAAAGACGGGCGGGCGCAGGCTGGCCATGCCTTTGGACACGCCGCCCGGATCAGAGGCGGCCGCGTAAAGCGCGCGAAAATGGCGGGAGGCGGCCATACAGAGCCCCACCGGTTGCACCCCTTGGGCGCGCAGGCGTTTCATCACGGGGCCCACCTCGCCCGGGCGGGCCTCGGCCACGATGTGCAGGATATCGTCAAGCTCTGCCTCTACGGACGCCGGCGCGCAGCGCGCGATGTCTTCGGGCTGCAAGGGCTCGGGGTCGTTTAGCTTGTAGAGGCCAATCTTTTCAAGGGTTTGGCGAAAATCACCGGGGTCCAGCGCGCGGGCCAGCGCGTCGAGGTCGCGCATGGCGTCCGGGCTGATTTGGCCCAGACCGGCGGCTTTCAGCGCGCCCTCGATCTCTGCCCGCGAGGGGGGATCGTCATAGATGGCCGCCGCATAGGCGCCTTTGTGACCTTCGAAGAGTTTGCGCAGTTTGGAGGCCGGTTTGAGCGCGCCTGCGGTCACCACGAGCACGGCGTCACCCGGCTGCCAGTCTGCCAGGGCGGCGGCCACGGCGGCGACCACGGCGTCATTGGCCTCTTCCAGAAAGGCCACGCGTTGGCCGGGAAAGAACCCTGCCGCTTTCATCGCGGCATCAAGCAGTGCGGGATCCTTGCGCAGATCAGCACCCGAGAGCCGAGTGAGGCGCATTTCCTCTTCGCCCTTGGGACCAAGCAGCGCCGCGATCACCTCTTGCCGCCTTAGCGCCACGCGCATCGCGTCCGCGCCGTAGATCAGCAGACCGGGGCGGTTTGGGTCGGGTCGTGCAAAATAGCCCGGTGCCTCCCGCGCAGATAGCTTCATGCGGGCAGCTGGCCGGCCTCGGCGGTGAGCCGGGTGATCATCTGGTCGGTCATGATCAGCATGAGCCGCTCTTCGGCATCCTGTTTGGCGGCCTGGGCCGAGATCGTGGTGTCCTCTGCCGAATAGCTGGTGAAATGTTCGACCTTGCCGGAGGTCAGCACTTTTTCGGTGGACATGTCGCGCAGGGCATAGGTGACGGTGCCCAGAACGTTGTAGCGCGTGATGATGTTGTTGGAGGAAATGGCGATGCCGCGTTCATACATCAACACCGAATAAGACAGGCCGTAGCGCGCAGGGGCGGCCGCGCCGAGGCGTTCTTCGAACCGGCGGACAAGGACATAATCGGCGCGGTCGCCGGGATCATCGAGCATGACCGAGTTCTGCAGCTTCGTGGCCGCGCCGCCGGGGGCGAAGGCGGGCGTGAAGCCGCATCCGGCGGTCAGTGCCAGCGACGAGAGCAAAAAGACACGGCGGTCAAATGACAACATTCACGATCCGTCCGGGGACAACGATGACCTTTTTGGGCGTGGCCCCCTCCAACGCCCTGAGGACAGCATCCTCTGCGAGCGCGATTTTTTCAACCTCTGCTTTGTCCATGTCCTTGGGCACGCTGATTTCAGCGCGGCGTTTGCCGTTGACCTGGATGGGCATGGTGATCGTGTCATCGACGAGCATGGCCGGGTCGGCCACGGGCCAGGGGGCGGTGGCGACAAGGCCCTCGCCGCCCAGCATCTGCCAGAGCTCTTCGGACAGATGCGGGGTCATGGGCGCCATGAGCTGCACCAGTGTCTTGGCCGCTTCTTGTTGTGCCCGCTGCCCCGCCTTGGAGCGCGAGAGCGTGTTGGAGAAGGCGTAGAGTTTGGCGATTGCGGCGTTGAAGCCGAAGCTTTCGACGCCGCCGGTGACGTCGTGGATGGTTTTGTGCATCTCTTTGAGGAGCAACTCATCCGCCTCTTGCGAGGCGGCCTCGTCCTGGCGCGCGCAAATGTCGGTCACGATGCGGTGGACGCGGGTGAGGTGCTTGTGGGCGGCCTCGGCCCCCGCGGCGGTCCATTCCACATCCCGCTCCGGCGGGCTGTCGGACAGCACAAACCAGCGGGCGGTGTCGGCGCCGAACTGGTCGATGATGTTGACCGGATCGACCACGTTGTTTTTGGATTTCGACATCTTGGCGGAGGGGATCACCTTCACCGCCTCGCCGGTGGCGCGGACCGTGACATCCCCGCCTTTGTCCTCGACCTCTTCGGGGTAGTGAAAGATCGTGCGGCCGCCTTCGGCGCGGCGATCGGCGTTTTCATAGATCGCGTGGGTCACCATGCCTTGGGTGAAAAGCGCGTTGAAGGGTTCAATCGCCGTTTCGGGCAGGTGCCCGGTGATCTGCATCGCGCGGGCGAAAAAGCGCGAATAGAGCAGGTGCAGGATCGCGTGTTCCACGCCGCCGATATACTGATCCACATTCATCCAATAGGCCGCGTCTTCGGGATCGGTGGGCGTGTCGGCGCGCGGCGAGGTGAAGCGCGCATAGTACCAAGAGCTGTCCACGAAGGTGTCCATCGTGTCGGTTTCGCGCACGCCGCTTTCGCCGCATTTGGGGCATTCGCATTGCCGCCAGGCGTTGTGGCGATCAAGCGGGTTGCCGGGCTGATCAAAGTTCACATCTTCGGGCAGTTTGATGGGCAGGTTTTCTTTCTTTTCGGGCACCACACCGCAGGTCTGGCAGTGCACCACAGGGATCGGACAGCCCCAATAGCGCTGCCGCGAGAGGCCCCAGTCGCGCAGGCGGTATTTGGTTTGTGCGGTGCCGAGGCCCTTGTCCTCAAACCAGTCAATCGTGGCGTCGATCGCCTCTTGGCTGGTGACATCCGCGATGCCCGCGAAGTGGTCGATGAATACCACGGGCTCGGTTTTGGGCGGCACGAGGGCGTGGTTTTCGACCTCGACCGCCTCACCGGGCATGTAGAACGCGTTGCGCACCTCGAGGTCGTATTTGCGGGCGAAATCAAGGTCGCGCTGGTCATGGGCGGGGCAGCCGAAGACCGCGCCCGTGCCGTAATCCATCAACACGAAATTGCCGACCCAGACCGGCAGGGTTTTGTCCGGCTCGACGGGGTGCTGCACGGTGATGCCGGTGTCGAGGCCTTTCTTTTCGGCCTTTTCCATCGCGGCCTCGGTGGTGTCGGTCGCATCGCCACCTTCGTCAGTGATAAACCATTTGTTAAAAAGCTCTTCCAAACGGCCGTTGCTATCCAACTCGGCAATCGCAGAGTCAACTGCACCCGCAAGTGGGCTACCTTTAG
>JBCBWJ010000258.1:0-5087 GCA_039817165.1 Pseudomonadota bacterium
GTCCCCCACGATGGAAGAAGGCACACTCGCAAAGTGGCTAGTCAAAGAAGGCGATACCGTCACGTCCGGTGACATCATGGCAGAGATCGAAACCGACAAGGCCACTATGGAATTTGAAGCCGTCGATGAAGGTGTGATCGGAAAAATCCTGATCACTGAGGGGACGGAGGCCGTAAAGGTGAATACGCCCATCGCTGTTCTGCTCGAAGAGGGCGAAAGCGCTGAAGATGTAGTTGCGTCCCCTGCACCTGAAAAAACACCCTCACCCGCCGTGGCCCAATCAGCACCCGCCCCGAAAGCCACCGCGGCAGCGGCTGCGCCAGATGCGCCCGTGGCGGACACCAGCCCCGATTGGCCAGACGGCACCGAGATGAAAACCATGACGGTGCGCGAGGCGCTCAACTCTGCCATGGCCGAGGAAATGCGCAGCGACGACACTGTCTTCGTCATGGGCGAAGAGGTCGCTGAGTACCAAGGTGCTTACAAGATCACCCAAGGGCTGCTGGACGAATTCGGCGCCAAACGCGTGGTTGATACGCCCATCACGGAACACGGATTTGCCGGCATAGGCGTGGGCGCGGCCTGGGGCGGGCTGAAGCCCATCGTGGAGTTCATGACGTTTAACTTCGCCATGCAAGCCATTGATCAAATTATAAACTCTGCGGCCAAGACGCTCTATATGTCCGGTGGTCAGATGGGCAGCCCGATTGTGTTTCGTGGCCCCAATGGCGCCGCCGCACGTGTCGCTGCCCAGCATTCCCAGGACTACGCCGCATGGTACGCCCATGTGCCAGGCCTTAAGGTCGTGCAGCCCTATTCGGCGGCTGACGCAAAAGGCCTCCTCAAAACGGCCATCCGCGACCCCAACCCGGTGATTTTCCTCGAAAACGAGATCCTCTACGGCAAATCCTTCGAAGTGCCCGTGCTTGACGACTTCACCATTCCCTTCGGCAAAGCCCGCCTGGCGCGCGAAGGCTCAGACGTGACAATTGTCAGCTTCGGCATCGGCATGACCTACGCGCTCGAGGCCGCCGAGACCCTCGCATCGGATGGCATCTCTGCAGAGGTGATCGACCTGCGCACGCTTCGCCCAATCGACTATGACACGGTGATCGCTTCCGTGATGAAAACCAACCGCTGCGTCACCGTTGAAGAGGGGTGGCCCGTGGCCTCCATAGGAAACCACATCAGTGCGATACTGATGCAGCGCGCCTTCGATTGGCTCGACGCGCCGGTGATCAACTGCACCGGCAAGGATGTTCCGATGCCCTACGCGGCCAACCTCGAAAAACTCGCACTGACCTCCACCAAAGAGGTGCTCGAGGCCGTACATCAAGTGACCTACCGGTAAGGAGACCGCGCCATGGCAATCGAAATTCTCATGCCCGCCCTGTCGCCCACAATGGAAGAGGGCACACTCGCCAAATGGCTGGTCAAGGAAGGCGACGAGGTGGCCTCCGGTGATCTTCTGGCCGAAATTGAAACAGACAAGGCCACGATGGAATTTGAGGCCGTCGATGAGGGCGTTATCGGCAGGATCCTAGTGGCCGAGGGCACCGAGGCCGTGAAGGTCAACACCCCTATCGCGATGCTGCTGGAAGAGGGCGAAAGCGCAGATGACAATTCCTTGGCCCAACCCACGCCCGCCGCGTCAGCGGCGCCACCAGCACCCGCCGCGCCAACGGCCGCCGAAACCAAACCAGCTAACGCATCCACGCCGTCCGGCAACGACGGCCCGCGCCTGTTCGCGTCCCCCCTCGCACGCCGCATTGCGTCTCAAAAGGGCATCGACCTGTCACAGATCAAAGGCTCTGGCCCGCATGGCCGCATCGTGAAGGCAGACGTGGACTCCTCCGAGGCGCGCCCGCAAGGGAGCGACGAGGCAAAGCCCGCAGGTCCCGCGCAGCGCGCCGTGCCAGCGGCAAGCGGTCAGGCGACAGACACGGTCCTCGCCATCTATCAGGACCGCGACTACGAAGAGGTTTCGCTCGACGGCATGCGCAAAACCATTGCCGCACGCCTCACCGAGGCCAAACAGACCATCCCGCATTTCTATCTGCGCCGAGACATCAGACTCGACGCTCTGCTGAAGTTTCGCTCAGAAATCAATGCCCAGCTCGCCGTCCGCGGGGTCAAGCTCAGCGTCAATGACTTCATCATCAAGGCCTGTGCCAATGCCCTGCAAGCCGTGCCTGACTGCAATGCGGTCTGGGCCGGTGATCGGGTGCTGAAGCTTAAACCTTCGGACGTCGCCGTGGCCGTGGCCATCGAAGGCGGCCTCTTCACACCTGTCCTGCGCGACGCCAACAGCAAATCCCTGTCGGCGCTTTCAGCCGAGATGAAGGATCTCGCCGCCCGCGCCCGCGACCGCAAGCTTGCGCCGCATGAGTACCAGGGCGGCAGCTTCGCGATCTCCAATCTTGGCATGTTCGGGATTGACAACTTCGACGCCGTGATCAACCCGCCCCATGGGGGCATCCTTGCGGTGGGCAGCGGCGTCAAGAAACCTGTGGTGACCCCAGATGGAGACCTTGGCATCGCCACGGTCATGTCGGTCACAATGTCAGTGGATCATAGGGTTATTGACGGGGCTCTTGGCGCTGAATTTCTAAAGCACATTGTGGATAACCTGGAAAACCCTCTGGCAATGCTGGCCTAGGTTTTGGCATGACGCAAATGTGACCGCGAAACTGATGCGCGCAGGCCACCCTGCGGCTGTTTTTACCGTCGGGCAATCGACGGCTTCCACCTTCCTCTTGTAGGTTGTGACTGAGCAGTTTTGGGGGAGTTTGACAATGATCACTCGACGCGCCGTTTCATTTGGACTTGCCGCCGCGCTTGTCGCGCCGGGCGCTGCCCGTGCGACTGAGCGTTTCAGCCGCCAAACGTCCAACGATCCACAGGTGTCGACCAGATCAAACACCTCAAACACGCCCGCGCCGACCCGCGTGCGCTTCGACCAAGCTTTTTACAATGCCTCTGCACAGCGCAATGCGACAGAAATTGCAGAGCTGACCCAAGCCTTCATGGACCTCGGACCAGGCGTTGATCCCTATGAGGCAGCGCGTGCCGCACGCGTCGTCTACACTTATGTCGATCAGCTGAAAATCGAGTACCAAATCACCGATTCTCCGCTTGTGCACAACAGCAAGGTGAATTTCGGCGTCAAGCCCCGCGGGCTTTGCTGGCATTGGGCCCATGACATCGACGCGCGCCTGGTGCGAGAACGGTTCCGCAGCTTGGAAATCCACCGTGCGATTGCAAACCACAACAACCTGCGTCTGGAGCACTCCACGACCATGCTCGGGCGCCGCGGCGACCCCATGTACAGAGCCATCGTTCTGGATCCATGGCGTCTGGGCGGCACGCTCTTTTGGGACATTGCGGCAAATGACACGCGTTACGATTGGACAGATCGCGAGCAGGTCTTCGAATACAAGCGCGCCCGTGCCGAGGGTCGTTCTATCCGAACCGTCGGCACTCAGAGCGGCTTGCAGCGGGGCAGCACAATACCCGCAGCGCGCTCCAGCACAAACACGACGTCCGCATCAAATACAGGGACCACGACGCGGCGCATAGGATTTAACAGGTATCTGGACTAAGTCGGAGCTTCAAAGCAAACCGCGCTCGTGTCATCGAACACCCAAAAGCTGATCCATCGCAACGGACGGATGATCACACCCGGCCTCTCCGACGATACGAGCGGGCACCCCTGCCACGGTCTTGCAAGGCGGCACCTCCTGCAAAACGACGGAACCGGCTGCTATTCTGCTGCAGGATCCAACTCTGATATTGCCGAGCACTTTGGCACCGGCCCCGATCAGAACTCCATCGCCGATCTTGGGGTGACGATCCTCCTCTTCCTTGCCGGTTCCGCCGAGCGTCACGGAGTGGAGCATGGACACGTTATCGCCCACCACAGCCGTCTCGCCGATCACGATTGAATGGGCGTGATCGATCATGATGCCTTTCCCGATGCGTGCCGCGGGGTGAATATCGACACCAAACACCTCAGACGAGCGCATCTGCAGAAACCGCGCCATGTCGCGCCTCCCATTCCGCCACAGCCAATGCCCGACGCGATAAGCCTGAATGGCCTGAAAGCCTTTGAAATAAAGAAGCGGCAGAATGTAACGGTCACATGCAGGATCACGGTCGTAAACAGCCACGATATCCGCGCGCGACGAAATTCCCACGTCTTCATCCTCGCGATAGGCCATGTCGCAAATCTCACGCAGGATTTGTTCGGACAACTCATTGGACGTCAATTTCATCGATACCCTGTAGGCCAGCGCCGATTCCAGCGACCTGTGGTGCAAGATCGAAGAATGCACGACCCCACCCAGCAATGGCTCATCGGCAAGCGTTTCTTGGGCCTCAAGCTTGATCTGTTCCCATACCGGGTCCAGCTCTTTTAGGTTTGTCCGCGTATGCGCCATTACAATCTCCTGTCGTGTCAGGCCGACGTTTGCCTTGTCTCGTATACCAGATAGCCAGCGGTTACAAAATGCAAAGCGGTGATGGGGTAGATCACGGAAATGAATGATACAGGTTCCCAACGGAACCGCGCCCCTATCTATGCGGGCTTGTCTCGGGCAGACCGCACACGGTTGACAGGCGCATTTGACCCGATGAATGAAGCCGCGTTCGTTGAGTGCAAAAGCTGAATTCGGTCACGTCAGTCTTTTTAGCTCACTAGGGACCGCGCTTTTGTGGTCTCAGGTTGGGCGGCGTACGCCGGGCCCGCTGGCCCGGCGGATCTTTACTGAATGATGGTCTTGTTGCTGGCGGCCAGACGTTCCCGAATGCCATCTGCCGACAGAGACGATTTTGGCGCGTCACTTTCCTTCAACTTTTCCATTGACCGCACGCCCAGATACGCAAACACGACAACAAAGCCCAAGGTTCCAAAGGCCAAAACTCCAACTAGCGTTTCCATAGTCTGCTCCTCGTTTTGGTTAGCCAGAGAAAGTACGCGGGGTGGTTCGGACCGGATTTAAATTACACAAAATTTTCACATAAGTCGGTGTACTGGCCGCAATCTGCCCATGTTTTCCGCGTACGGCTTGAAATCAGTTCACCAAAAC
>JBCBWJ010000259.1:0-5054 GCA_039817165.1 Pseudomonadota bacterium
TCATCGGTGCCACCGATATACATGCCGGGGCGTTTGCGCACGGGCTCCAGCCCCTCCAGAACTTCGATGGAGGAGGCATCGTAATCGGTGGACGCCGCCGCGCTCAGTAGATCGTCTGCCATGGGTGCGCTGCTCTTTTATTGGTGTTTGACGCTATTATGACAGAGCCTCGAGGATCGCGAAAGGGCGCGCGGGGGCATGGGGAACAGAAAAAGAACGGATTGTGGCGTTGCAGTCTTAGAGCGATTGTGTGAGGTGCCGGTGGCAGCCATGCAGGGCAAAGCTGTCTTGGGTGATCACGTGGATCGGGATGGCCTGCGCGATGTGACGGTAGGGGCCGCGATCGAGGAACGCCGTGAGAAAGGCGGGATCGTCGAGATAGGGCGCCATGGCCTTGGCGAGGCCACCAGAGAGGTACATCCCCCCGGTGGGCAGGTGGTGCAGAGCGATGTTGCCGGCCACGTGGCCCAAGGTTTGCAGGAAAAGAGCGAGGGTTGTGCGCGCCTCGTCCGTGTGTTGGGCGATCTGGGTGATCACGGCCTCGGGGGGGATGTGGTGGCCAGTGGTCCATGCGTGCACGCGCGCAAGGCCGGGGCCGGAGAGCACGGCCTCTATTGGCAAGTGAGCGTGGTCGGTGCGCAGGTGATCAAAGAGCGCGCGCAGGTCGCCTTCTGCATGGGGCAAGCTGCTGTGACCGGTCTCGGCTGCGGGCACGAAAAGCCGGCCTGCCACGCGGTGGACAACAGCGCAATTGCACCCGGTGCCGAGGTTGAGGACAACGCGGGGGCCGTCATCGTGGTGGCCCTGTTTGACCTTTTGCAGGGCGCAGGCGGGGATATCATCCAAAGCGTAGCCTTGCGCCTGCAGATCATTGATGAGGGCCACGCGATGGGCGCCGGTTTGGGTTTTCAGGGCCACAGCGTCAATGAACCACTCGTAATTGGTGAGCTGCGCGGTGCCGCTCTGTACGGGGCCTGCGACCCCGGCGCAGAGGCTGTGGGGTTGGCCGGGTTGTTCTGTCAAAAAGGCGCTCAGGACCGAGTTCAGCCCGTGGAAGTCGCGATTGAGGAAGAGGCGTATACTGTCCTGGGTCACGCCCTGCGCATCGCCCCAGGCGACCCGTGTGTGGGTGCCGCCTAGGTCGATCAGCAGGTGACGCTCAGCGGTCATGCCATCTTGCGGCCAGCTTGCGCGCGGCGACGGCCAAAAGCAGCACGTCAATGCCCACGGCAAGAAACTGCGCGCCCCAATGGACGTAATGTTGCGCGGTCTCGTCATCCACGGCCAGGCACCCGGCGGCCTTGCCTGAGGCCTTGATCCGGCCGAGCGCGTCTTGGATCGCATCTTGCACGGGGGCGGCGCGGCTTTGGCCGGGATAGCCCATATCCGCGCCCAGATCGGACGGGCCGATGAAGACGCCGTCGACGCCCTCAACCGCGAGGATGTCATCCAGTGCCTCAAGACCCGCGACGGTTTCTACCTGCACCAGAAGACAGATCTGGGCGTTGGCGGTGACGGTGTAGTCGGGGATGTTGGAAAACATTGATGCGCGGGCGAGGGCCGCCCCGGAGCCGCGAATGCCGTCTGGCGGGTAGCGCGTGGCGCGCACAAGGGCGTCGGCCTGTGCCGCGGTTTCGACCATGGGTATGAGCAGGGTTTGTGCGCCTGCGTCGAGCACTTGTTTGATCAGCCAGTCCTCCCCCATCGGCAGGCGCACCACGGGGTGAGACGCGCTGGCGCGCAAGACCTGCAACTGCGCGGTGATCGAGCGCAGGTCATTGGGGGCGTGTTCGCCGTCGATGACCAGCCAGTCGAACCCGGCGGTGCCCATCACCTCGGTCGCATAAGGATCGGCGAACCCGGCCCAACAGCCATAAAGCTGTTTGCCCGCCGCAAGGTCGGATTTGAACGCGTTTCGTGGCGCCGCCATGTGCTGGTCTCCGTGCTTTTTTGGGTATCATTTTCTATTGGCACGCAGTTAAGCCTGTTGTTGACTGCGGGTCCAGTGACAGCAGGAGGACCGGGTGAAACTGACTTTGCACCATATCAACCTTGCGACCACACAGGTCGGCGAGATGGATCGATTTTACCAAGGCGTCATGGGCCAGACGCGCGAGACGGACGGCCTGCCGGTTCTTGAAAAGAAACAGGGATACGCGGGGGATGTGGCGTTTGTGACGGACGGGGCCATTCAGACCCATCTGGCGCAACGCGACGTGATGGCGGGGGTGGCCACGGGGCAGATTGTGAACCCGGTGGCACGCGGGCACATCGCGTTTCGCACCGATGATCTGGCCGCGTTCAAGGCGCGTCTGGAGGCGAAAGGGGTGCCCTATTCCGATTGGGGCAACCGCGCGGTGGCGGGCTAGCATCAGGTGTATTTCTACGATCCCGATGGCAATGTGATCGAAGTGCATGAACACAGGCCTTGACGACGTGCGAGACGCGCCCGAAAGGGAGCGGCGAGCGGGCCCTTTACATTCGCCTGCAAAACGCAGAACGCTCTGGCCATGAACACCCATCTAAAAGGTCTGATCCTCACCACGCTGGGCGTGCTTTTCGTCGTGCCGGACTCGCTCTACGTCCGGCTCATAGAGGCCGACCCGATGGTCACCGCATTCTGGCGGGGCCTGACCTCTGGCATCTTGATACTTCTGGGGCTTTTGGTCGTCCAGGGCACGCGTGGCTTTCGCCCTGCGCTCAGCACAGGCTGGCCGGGGCTGATCTACATGGTGCTCATCGGCTCCACCGCGCCGGCCTTCGTGATGGCGGTGACCAACACATCTGTGGCCAACGTGGTGCTGATCTTTGCCTCCATGCCAATCTTTGCGGCCATTTTCGGACGTGTTTTTCTGGGCGAAGGGATCGGGCTGCGCATGGTGCTGACCATGGCGGTGGTGATCTGTGGGTTGGGCATCATCGCCTATGGCTCGTCCGAAAGTGAAATCGCATCCTGGACAGGCGACATCTGGGCGCTTTACGTCTGCATTGCCTATGCGGCGGCCCTGACAGCGGTGCGGGTGGTCAGGGATGTCTCCATGATCCCGGCGATCCCGGTGGCCTATATCGGGGCCGCGCTTGTGCTTTGGCCCTTCATCTCTCCGATGGGCATTGTCGCGGCTCAATGGCACCTGTTGCTGGGCCATGGCATCTTCATCGCGATTGCGACCTGCTTTCTCACGCTGGGGCCGCGCTATATCCGCTCGGCTGAGGTGTCGCTTTTGATCTTGCTGGAATCCGTTTTGGCCCCCTTGCTGGTCTGGGCTTGGATTGGCGAGGATCCGGGGCGCTGGGCGCTGGTGGGGGGCGTCGTGGTGATCGGTGCACTGGTGGTGTCGAACTTGTTTGCGATGCGAAAGCGGGCATAGATAGCGCTGCATTTTCTTCGAAGAAAATGCCTCAGAAAATTCCAATTTTCTGGCGCAGAATTTGAAAATTCTGCCTACCCGATCTCGGTGACGATGCGGCTGAGCGCGCTCAGGTCCTGGATTTCGTGATAGCGCCCATGGTTCTTTGGCGGGTCGGCATGTTCCACCGCCCAGGTCAGGTTGTGCGGCACAAACACGCCCCATCCGCCCGCGTCGATCACTGGGCGCACATCGGACGCCATGGAATTGCCCACCATCATCGCGCGCTCCGCACCATCGCCCTGGCGGTCGAAAATCCCGCGATAAACGGCGGCGTTTTTCGCACTTACGATCTCTATCCCGTCAAAGAGCTCCCCCAGGCCCGATTGGGCCAGCTTGCGTTCCTGATCCAGAAGATCGCCTTTTGTGATCAAGAGCACCCGGTGGCTTTCGCTCACCTCTTGCACGGCCTCGCGGGCATGCGGCAGGATTTCGATGGGGTGGCGCAGCATCTCCTGGCCTGCGGCGATCAGCTCGGAAATGACGTGGGCGGGGACGCGCTCTTCGCTGACCTCAATGGCGGTTTCGATCATCGAGAGCATGAAGCCTTTGATGCCGAAGCCGTAGTGGCCCAGGTTGCGGCGTTCGGCCTCCAGCAGACGGGCCTCCAGGTCATCGCCCTCGACAAAATTAGCGAGAAGCGCGGCAAACCTCTCTTGCGTGAGTTTGTAAAACTGTTCGTTTTCCCAAAGCGTGTCGTCGGCATCAAAGCCAATTGTGGTCAGATTCTGCGTCATGATGGGCCTGCCTCCGTTACGGGCTCTTTTCACGCCAGCTTCGGGGGTTATATAGTCGTGTCAGGACAGCGCCTGTCAAACAGCAACACCGGACGCAGATGACCGTATTTGATCTCAGGATGCAGGACCCAGACAATGGGGACAATGACGGCGACGCCTCCGTCATTGTCGAGACGCGTCCAAAGACCAAGCGCCCGCCGCTCTACAAGGTGATGCTGCTCAATGACGATTACACCCCGATGGAGTTTGTCGTCGCCGTTCTGGAACGGTTTTTCGGCATGACCCATGCCGAGGCGTTTGAGATCATGTTGACCGTACACAAGAAGGGTGTCGCGGTCGTGGGCGTGTTCAGTCACGAAATTGCAGAGACGAAGGTCAGCCAGGTGATGGATTTTTCCCGCCGGCATCAACACCCGCTGCAATGCACCATGGAAAAAGAATAGCGCGCCTGTGAGCCTCGGTTCGGTGTCACGATTGGCTCTTGCGCTTGAGGCGGGCGCGCCTGCATTGCCGCACACCGGTCAGATTGCGGTGTTTGCGCCAAGGGATGGGTATGACCTGTCACCGCTGCCAAAAGAGCGTTGCGTGATCGTGACGGGGTTCAAGCCGGAGTTTGATCGCTTTGAGGCGGCGGGCTTTGCCTGTCGGACGGCGCTTGACGGGCGGGTGGCGGCGGCGGTGGTCTGCGTGCCGCGCGCCAAGGCATTGGCGCAGGCATTGGTCGCGCAGGCGGTCGCAATCAGTGACGGCCCGGTGATCGTGGACGGGGCCAAGACGGATGGGGTGGAGGCCATGTTCAAGGCCTGCCGCAAGCGCGCGGATGTGAGTGCGGCGCTCTCCAAGGCCCCCGGCAGCCAATCCTCAAACCCACCTTGGGCGGTGAAGTAAAACAGCTTGCCATGGGCCTTGG
>JBCBWJ010000025.1:0-13215 GCA_039817165.1 Pseudomonadota bacterium
CGTGGTGGGCGAAGACGTCGCCACCTCACCGGGTCATGTCGTGTTTCGCAATCGGTTGGTCGAACTGCTCCATTACAAAGCGCCGTCAAATCGAACCAATGGACCGCCCATTTTCATCGTGCCGGCCTGGATCATGAAATACTACATTCTCGACCTGTCTCCGGGCAATTCGCTGATCGGGTACCTGACCAAAAAGGGGTTCGATGTGTTTTGCCTGTCCTGGAAAAATCCGGACAGGGATGACGCGGAGCTTGATTTGAGTGACTATCTTGATCTTGGCATTCGCGCGCCGCTGACATTCTTGAAATCTCAGGGAGTAGCGAAGGTGCAAGCGGCTGGATACTGCCTTGGCGGCACACTTCTGGCCATTGCGGCAGCGGCAGGACAGCACGAGGGTCAGCCGCAGATGTCCAGCCTCACGCTGCTTGCCAGTCAAACCGATTTCAACGAACCCGGTGAGCTTGGCACTTTCATGACAGAAGCCCAGGTTGCCTTTCTGGAAGATCTCATGGCCGATCAGGGCTATCTGGACGCGCGCCAAATGACGGCGGCGTTCAAAATGCTGCGACCTGCCAATCTGATCTGGAGCCGGGTCATCCGGCATTACCTTTTGGGCGAACGCACGCAGATCAACGATCTGATGGCCTGGAATGCGGATGCGACACGGATGCCCGCGCGCATGCTCACGACATATCTGCGCAAGCTTTTCCTGGAAAATGGGCTTGCCAATCGAACCTACCGGGTCGATGGCCGTCGGGTGTCGCTCACGGATATCCGCTGCCCGATTTATTGCCTCGCTACAGAGGCCGATCACGTCTCGCCCTGGCGGTCGGTGTTCAAGCTTCTTGCGCTCACGGATACCGACGTGAGGTTTGTACTGACCAATGGGGGCCACAATGGTGGTGTTCTGTCCGAACCGGGGCACAAGGGCCGGAAATTCCGTGTGCTGGACAAAAAGGAAGGCACGCGCTTTGTCGGACCGGATGCCTGGTTTGGAACAACTGATGCGAAGAGCGGGTCGTGGTGGGTGGATTGGGCGAAATGGCTGACCCATCGCAAAAGCGAGATCAGCCCCGTACCGGAACTGGCATCCCTTGGAAAAGCGCCGGGAACGTACGTCTTCGGCTGAAGGGTCATTTGCCTTCGCTTTGGTTGGACTTCAGCCAGACCGTTTGAGGACACATCATCGAGTATTCCGCCTTTTGCGCTGTCGCTGCTTAACATTGGCAAGGGATACAGCGGCAGAGACTACTTCGAGAGCAGAGGCAGGTCATGCCCGCCAAACCGGATACGTGCGTCCACGGCGCAGAGGCCCTGCGGCGATGCAATCAGCGGGTTGATGTCCATCTCTTCAAGGTCCGGCAGCGCTTGGCAAAGATCGGATACGGCCAGAAGCGTGGCCACGAGTGCGTCGATTTGAACAGCCTTCATGTTTCGGAACGCGCCGAGGATCTTTGAAACCCGCGTAGAGGCGATCAGCTGTTTCGCGCTGTCTTCTGTGAGCGGCAAAACCGCTGTTGCAACGTCATCGAGAAATTCGACAAGCGTTCCACCTGCGCCGAAAGTGACAACGGGTCCGAAAACCGGATCGCGCGTGACACCGATCAAAAGCTCGCGCGCATCAGAAAACGACACGAAGGGTTCCACCGTCACGCCGTCAAACCGCGCATCGGGCCGCACTTGGCCCATGCGCTGTTCGATGCCGTCAAAGGCATCTCGTATCTCGGCCTCGGTTTGCAGGTTGAGCCGGACACCATCAACTTCGCTTTTGTGGGATATGTCAGGGGAGTTGATCTTCAGCACCACTGCGCTTTTCAAGGCGGTTGCGATCGTCACGGCCTCGTCCGCGCTCGTTGCGAATTCCGGAACAGGGCAGGGGATGCCCGCTTGCGACAACAGCTTGCGCGAGGCCGTGTCGCTCATCATGCCGGGTTGGATCTGCGGCAGGCACGTCAAGATCTGGTTGGTTCGGTTTGTCTTCACGGCGGGCAACTGGCGTGTATCAGAGGGCGAACGAGCTGCGAGATGGGCGCGCACCGCACAGTGAAACGCGCGAATGGCGTCTTCGGGCAGGTCGAAATCAGCAATCCTCTGACTGCGCAGTTTTGCCTGCGCCGACGCCACTGTGGCGCCACCCAGAAAGCAGGTCAGGATGGGCTTTTCATGTCTGTGATGCGCCGCCAGGACAACGTCGGCAACTGCACTCGGGGCCGTCATGGATTGCGGGCTGAGCAGTGTCAGCGCGGCGTCGAACGCGTCGCTTTCAAGGCAGGCGTCGATTGCGGCTCTGTAGTGATCTGGCGACGCGTCGCCGACAATGTCGAGCGGATTTTGACGCGACCAATTGGGGCTGAGAAACTTATCCAGTGTCGCGACCACGTCGCTTGGCAAAGGCGCAATCGGCAGGGACCTGTCCGAAAGCCTGTCGGCGGTCAAAACCCCCGCGCCGCCGCCATTTGTCACGATGGCAAGACGGTTCCCGGAAATCTGCGCGCTTTCCAGCAACCTGGCCGTCTGTAAAAGCGCACCAAGGGTCTGCACTTGTATCGCGCCTGCGCTTTCCAGAACGGAGGTGAACACACGGTCAGAGCCGACAAGCGCGCCCGTATGCGTCGCGGCGGCGTCTGCCCCGGCAGCATGACGCCCTGCTTTCAAAACGATCACAGATTTCTGGCTGCAGGCATGCGTCAGCGCCGCACGAAACACATCTCCTCGCCGGACGCCTTCTACGTAAACCAAAATGGCGCGCGTCATCGGATCACTTGTGGCCGCATAGAGCGCTTCCGGCAGACCAAACTGCACCGAGTTTCCAAGCGACATCATGGCGCTGAACCCAATCCCCTGATCTGCGGCCATATCGGCAAGCGCCGAACACACCGCGCCGGATTGCGAGATCAGCGCAAGTCCGCCAAAGGCCGGCAAAGTGGGCTGAAACGTTGCGTTGAGCCGCAGGTGCGGTCGGATCAGGCCCAAACAATTCGGCCCCATCATGGTGATCCCACCTTGCTCCGCCGTCTTGACCAGGCGCGACACGCTGGACGGGCCTTGACCGCTGTCAAACCCGGCCGTGATGACGATCGCCGATTTCGTGCCCACGTTGGCACAGTCCTGCAACGCGGTCGTGACCGACGCGCGAGGAATGGCGATCACGGCGAGGTCGGCGCGGGTCCCCGCAACCGCCTGTGACGGGAAACAGGGCTGCGATGACACCTCGGGGTATTTCGGATTTATGGGCGTGATTTTCCCGTCAAAGCCTTGACCAATCAGGTTGCGGAAAATGTGAGCACCCGGCGACGTTTCGCTTGGCGATGCACCGTAGACGGCGATCGAGCCTGGATTGAGCAAAGTGTCATGCGGCATTGTCGTGTCCCTTGCACCCATCGTCATGGTCCAAATGAAGGAGAAGCCTTCAATGCACATTGATCAATATCAAGGGCCGTGCTTTCAGTTGGTGCAAGTCAGGGCAAAGCGCGGGACCCGATGACATGGACAGCACCCTGGATACCGACGACGCCGTCTTGGAATTCCTTCGGTCCTGGGCCGACGCGCCAGAGATCGAAACCCATGCCGCGCGTGTCTTTCTAAGGGGTCACACTGCGCTGAAGATCAAGCGCCCGGTGCACTACGATTTTCTGGATTTCCGAAAGCTGAGCGACCGCAGGCGTGTTCTTGATCGTGAGTTAGAGATCAACAAACCCAACGCACCAATGCTGTACGAAGACGTCGTTGCGATCACTCGGTCCGCGGACGGATCGGTTGAACTCAATGGTTCAGGCGAGGTTCTGGACTGGGCGCTCAAAATGGCCCGTTTCCCCAAAGACCACGAATTGAGCGAGATCGCGCGACGCGGCGCCCTTGACCTCCAAATGGCAGAAGCACTTGGGGACATGGTCCACGAATTGCACGCCAAGGCCCCTGTCAGTGCCTGTGACGGGTCCAAACTTATCGCTGAAATCCTTTCGGAGTTTGGGCGAGAATTTCAGACATTGCATGAAAAGGGTGTCGAGCTGGATGTGTCGTCTCTTTTGGAGGTGCTCCGTGCAGAACTCTTGTGTCTGTCAGAGCTTTTGCAAGACAGATCGAGGGCAGGTTTCGTAAAACGCTGCCACGGTGATCTTCACATGCGCAACATCGTTTTTCTCGATGCAAAGCCCGTTGCCTTTGACGCATTGGAGTTCAGTGAACGGATGGGCACCTGTGACGTCCTGTACGATCTGGCGTTTCTGCTCATGGATCTTGATGTGTCAGGCCACAAACAAGCGGCCAATTCTGTCCTCAACGCATATATCTCGGCCGAAAACGACAAGGCCGCGCTCAAAGGGCTCAGTGCGCTGTCTTTGTTCAAATCCGTGCGCGCCGTCGTTCGCGCCATGGTCGCCGCAGAGCAGTATGCACTTCACTGGGATGCATCGAAACTGGAAGAGGCTAAGACCTACCTGGCCTATGCGCGCGAAACTGTTGAGCCGTCCACCGGCGCACTCTACGCAATCGGCGGATTGTCCGGGACCGGCAAGACCACGATTGCGCGGGGGCTTAGGGCTGATCTGGGTGGCAAACATGGGGCCGTGCACATTCGAAGCGACGTCGAACGCAAGCGCCTCGCGGGGGTGCCATTGCTCACCAAGTTGCCGGCGGATCACTACGATTGCGCATCGAGTGCCGCCACATATGACGAAATCCGCGCACGCGCATCCGTTTGCCTGCACGCTGGCATGTCGGTTCTGTTGGATGCGGTGTTTGCCGACCCTGAGGAACGAGAACGAATTGCCGAGATGTCCGGAGAGTTCGGGGTCCCGTTTCGACCCGTTTGGTTGGACGTGTCTCAGGGCGAACGCTGTCACCGTGTGGCGGACCGGAGAAATGATGCCTCAGATGCAGATGTCGCGGTGGTCGTTGCCCAATCGAAGAAAGACTGCGGCCATATCAGCTGGCCTGTCGTGCAAGCGGACGGGCCATATGCGGAGACTTTGGAGCATGCCCGGACAGCGTTGTCCGGTGAAACGGACGACACGTTCTCAGAAGACCCAAAAGACTATTAGTTCAATCTCTTGGCCTCTCATGGACGAGGTGCCGCCAGAGCCCACCAGCGCATGCGATTAAACCGCTTTTCGGCCTTGGGCCCACGCCTCGCCAAACAACGAATGCAGGTGGCGCTAGACCGGAAAATTCTCATCATCGAACGGGGTGTCGCCGGGGTCTTCCAAAGGAACCACTGGGTCAGGAACTTCCGGAGACACCGGCTCGGTCTGCGGGTCGACCGGTTGCGGGGCTTCCGGTGTGACCGGTTCCGGCTTCGGATCTGACGGCGCTGGCGTTTCGTCAGGATCATCCTTCTGAGCATAGACAGTCTTTCGATACGTCATGACAGACCTCCTTCTTTGACGGTGGTAGGACAGTTCCGCTGCAAGACTTTGACCAATCTCAATTGCCCCAAGCGCCGCAAGCTGCGCACAAAAACACGCGGTATCTGCAGGGCCGTGTCAGGGCAGGGATGCCGTGGCGCATGACACAGCCGTTTGCTCATGCACCGCGCCATTATGATCCAGTTCAGCGTCAAGGTTGTAGATATCCGGATAGTTGGACACTTGCCCGGACGCGTTCACAAACCGCCGGTAGTAGCCAAGCTCAACAGGGATTGCCGGGGCTCTCGCGTCAAACGTCCGGTTTCCTTGCGCATGCCGATGAACTTCGGCGACACCGATATCCAGTACGAATGCAACCAGTTCAGCCCATTTTTGAACACGAACACAGCCATGCGACAAGGCCCGGTTCTCTTGTGTAAAAAGCTCTATGCGATTGGTGTCGTGCAGGTAAATCAACAACCCCGGTTCAAGCCGGACCGCCGCAAGCCCCAGCGGATTGCGTTCGCCCGGCGGCCAGACACGATTGGCGTACTCGCCGCTTGCGATCATGGACGGGGTGGGGCGCCATGTTGGCCTGAAACGCACCGCTGATACGAAGGTCTTGATACGCGGCGTCCGGTGCCAGGGCGCGCCCACGATCACACGGCTTCGCAGAACCGGCGCACCGTCTTCGAAGGCGATCAATTCAAAAGCCGGGATGTTGACCAGTATTGCCTTGCCGTCCTGGGGCACTTCAAAGGGGATACCTGCGCGATCGAGCGCAGATTGAAAATCCTTTTCACCTGCCGACGACATGGATGGCGCAAAAACCAGCGCCAGCATCACAAGGACTTTGAAATGAGCGATGAACACCGGGCCCGGAATAGTACGCCACATGTGATGCAGTTCTCCTTCCGCCTAGAGACGTCATTGGCGTTTGCGCCGCCGTTGCTCGGATGTGGAAATCAAACTACGTCATGTGAGACGTGCCACCTTTGACGAAAGTCAATTCGCACCTTTCCGGTCGCACCACATCCATCGAAACCCGTGTGCAGTCATGCAACCGCAACCACACAGGGCGTTCCCCCGTATACGTCACCAATGTCACCCTCCCTTGTCCCAAGAATTGATCTTTCTCAACAACGTCGGTGGCCGTTCAGGCCAATCTGACCATGACACAAACGCCTGCTTTCGGGTGCCGTTGAGCTGCATCCAACCTGAGAATGGAGACCCCAATGACCAAGTACACAACACATATGGACCTTCACCCCGATGTTGAGCCGTTTTTCGACCCTCAGACCAATACGATCAGCTATGTCGTCAAAGACCCTGCCTCTGCCTCCTGTGCGGTCATCGATTCCGTGATGGACATTGATGTGGCGGCGGGCCGGATCACCTATCAGCATGCCGACGACATCATCGCGTTCATCAAACAGCGCGACCTGACGCTGGAGTGGCTGATTGAAAGCCATGTGCACGCCGATCACCTTTCGGCGGCGCCTTACATCCAGTCCAAACTTGGTGGAAAAATCGGGATCGGAGAGAAGATCACCGTCGTACAGGAAACCTTCGGCAAGGTGTTCAACGAAGGCACCGAGTTTCAGCGCGACGGGTCCCAGTTCGATCGGTTGTTCAAGGACGGCGACACCTACGAAGTCGGCAGTATGAAAGCTTTCGCCATCCACACGCCCGGGCACACACCCGCCTGCATGGTGCATGTGATGGGCGATGCGGCGTTTGTCGGCGACACGCTCTTCATGCCCGATGGTGGGTCCGCGCGGGCCGATTTTCCCGGGGGCGACGCCGGGCAGCTTTACGATTCCATACAAAAGGTGCTCTCCCTGCCGAACGAGATGCGTCTGTTCATGTGTCATGACTACGGACCCGGCGGGCGTGACATCATGTGGGAAACCACGGTGGCCGACGAGAAGGCTGACAACATCCACGTAGGACAGGGCAAGACTCGAGAGCAGTTCATCACGTTTCGCGAAGCCCGCGATGCCACGCTCGATGTGCCAAGGCTTATCCTGCCATCCCTGCAAGTGAACATGCGCGCAGGCGAAGTGCCCGAGACCGCAGACGGCAAACCGATGCTGAAACTGCCCGTCAACGCGATCTGACCGCCGCCATCATTGGCAGACTAGTGCGCGAACAGCACCGGGATCTCTGTCTGGTCCATCATCGACCGGGTTGTCCCGCCCAAAACTGTCTGGATCATCCGGGAATGCCCGTAGGCTCCCATGACAACCAGATCAGCCCCGAATTCCCGTGCGCGGTCTTGGATGCATTGGCCGACCTCCAGTCCGCCACTTGGAAACTGTGACACCGTGACGTTGCATCCATGGTGGCTGAGCCAGGCGGCGATATCTGCGCCGGGCTGCTGACCATCGCGGTCCGAGGTCATCACTGGATCAACGCAGCCGATCAAGACTTCTTTGGCCTCTTTCAGATGAGGAAGTGCTATGTGGGCCGCTGCCGCGGCTGCCTTGCTGCTGTCCCATGACACGTAGACACGCTCATTTTTGGTGCCAAGCGATCCGTTTATGCGCAGCCCTATGGGTGCGTGAAACAAAATGCCCGATGCCGCTTCGCGCATGAATTCAGGGGCGTCGCGCAGATTTGGCGCAAAGAACGCTTCGTCGCAGACACGCGCCGCGCGGGCCACATGGTGTTTGATGTCCTGCATGACACAAAGCGCTGAAACCACATCGCCGGACACATTGCTTCGCGCCAGCAGCGCCTCCACGGCGTTTGCACGATCCTTCTGGGCCTTTTGTGCTTCAGCAATCAGTTCAGGCCAGTGATCGGGGATGGTCATGCCGGCGTATGGCGACACGCCATAGGAATACATGGGCATAACCGGCGCACCTGCCAGGATGAGGCAGACAAGGCGGTTTTGGTCGCGCGCACAGGCATCTGCGGCATCGCTGACCTCATGATCAGATGTGTTGGTGTCCATCACAAAAAGGATCGTTCGACGGTTCATGGTATTCTCCAAACTCCAAGGCTTGCCCAAGCTTTGGCACGCACGAGACGAGAACGAACTGACACAGATCAATAGCGGCTGACCAACGCAGGCCTAAAAATGGTCAACGGACACCTGCGGAAGACCCCATGATGGACTTCAAGGATTACTACGATGTGCTGGGCGTTTCCAAAGACGCGAGCGCGGATGATATCAAAAAGGCCTATCGGAAACTGGCCCGAAAGCATCACCCTGACATCAATTCGGGTGCGACGGCCGAGGCCAAGTTCAAGGATGTGAACGAAGCCTACGAGGTGCTCAAGGATCCCGAACGCCGCGCGGCCTATGACCAGTTGGGTCAGGAACCGCATCACGGGCAGGGTGGGTTTCGTCCGCCTCCGGGTTGGGATAGCGGGTTCTCGTTTTCAGACAGCGGACCGCAGAGCGACGCCGGGTTCAGCGACTTTTTTGAGACCTTGTTCCGCCGGGGCGGCCATCCTGCAGGTGGCATGGGCTCGGCTCCGGGCGCGGACAGCCATGGCCGCATCGAGATCACCATCGAGGATGCGTATCAGGGCGCCACCCGCCAGCTCAGCCTCAGATCACCGGTGGTCGGCCCGGACGGGACCGTGACTCTGCAGGATCGAACGGTGTCGGTTGTCATTCCCAAAGGCATCGCACAAGGGCAGCACATTCGGCTCGCCGGGCAAGGCGCGCCGGGGTTTGGTCCCGGTCCGACGGGTGACCTGTTTCTGGAAGTGACGTTTGCAGCGCATCCGATTTATCGGCCTGACGGCAAAGATCTGCACCTTGATCTGCCCATCGCCCCATGGGAGGCCGCTTTGGGTGGTCACGTGGTAATGCCCACGCCCGGTGGCAAAGTGGATCTACGCATCCCGAAAAACGCGCGGACAGGACAAAAGATGCGGCTCAAAGGCAGGGGCCTTCCAGGGGCACCCGCAGGCGATGTCTATGCCACCCTCAGGATTGTGAACCCCGAAGTCGAAACCGCCGAGGCGCGCGCATTCTTTGAACAGATGGCCGCCGACCTCGCCTTTGACCCGCGCGCCGAAATGGGAGGATGACACATGAAGAAAACCAAGAAGCGCGGCGACATCGTGGATGCGTTGTCCCTGCCTGATCTCTGCCGGTTCTGTCAGGCCGATGAGGCCTGGGTGATTGAGCTGGTGGACTATGGCGTTTTGGAACCTAAGGGGCGGACCGTTGCGCACTGGCATTTTGTCGGAAACAACATCGCGCGTGCGAAAAAGGCCCGCCGGCTGACCCGTGACCTCGGGATCAACGTGGCGGGCATCGCCTTGGTGCTGGACGTGATGGAAGAACGTGATGCAGCGCTGCGCAGACTGGCGCAGTATGAAAAACCAGGGGGTTAAGCCCCGTCCCTTGGCAGGAAACGGGCTGTGCGGTTCACCATGCCTAAGCGACGGATGCGTGTTCCTGTTGTCCCCGCAACCAACCCGGTGCAAGCGCTCAATTGTCCAATGGCCGCGAAACCACCCGTTGCACAAACGAAATCGCAAGCGGCCTCGACCTTGGGCCCCATCGATCCCGCCGGGAAAGACCGCTTATCCATCTCTTGCGGTGTGGCCTCACGGATCAACGCCTGCCGGGGCGTGCCCCAGTGGTCAAACGCACCTTCAACATCCGTCAGCATCAAAAAGGCGTCCGCGTTCAGTGCGGCGGCCAAACGCCCGCTGGCATGGTCCTTGTCGATCACAGCTTCAACGCCGGTCACTGTCCCATCGGGGCGTTGGACAACTGGAATGCCACCACCTCCTGCGCAGATGACAATGACGCCACCTTTCAGCAGCAGATCGATCACCTCCAGTTCCAGAATACGTTTGGGGCGCGGTGAGGGGACAGTGCGCCGGAAATGCGTGCCATCCTGACCGATACTCCAGCCGCGCTCGGCGCTCAGCTTGGCGGCTTCGGCTTCCGTGTAAACCGGCCCGATGAATTTGGTCGGGTTCTGAAAAGCCGGATCGTCGGGATCAACCTCGATCTGCGTGAGCAAGGTGGCGTAGTGCGCGTCTGGTTCGTAGGCGTTGTCCAACTCCTGTTGCAGGACATAGCCGATCATGCCGTCGGTCTCGGCCCCCAGAACATCCAGCGGGAAGACACCACCCTGCTGGGCGAGATACCCAACTTGCGGTCCATTGCCGTGGGTGATGACAACCTCATGTCCCGCCTCCAGCAATTCCGCCAGTGACTGGGCCGCTGTGCGAATGCTGGCCCTCTGTCCCTCAGCGGTCAGCGTCTCACCCCGCCTCGACAGGGCGTTCCCGCCCAGGGCGACCACAATACGCATTCAGGATCCCAACGTCGCGACAAGCACGGCCTTGATGGTGTGCATCCGGTTTTCGGCCTGATCAAAAACGATCGAGTCGGGACCTTCGAACACGTCCTCGGTGACTTCCATGGCGTCGAGGCCGAATGTCTCGCGGATCTGCTGGCCCACCTCCGTTTCGGTGTTATGAAACGCGGGCAGGCAGTGCATGAATTTGGCGTGTGGATTGCCGGTCATGGCCATGGTTTCCGCATTCACCTGATAGGGCATTAGTTGTTTGATGCGGCTCGCCCAGACGTCTTCCGGCTCGCCCATCGACACCCAGACATCGGTATAGACGACATCGCACTCACTCACGCCTTGCTGCACATCTTCGGTCAGCAGAATGCGCGCGCCGGTTTGCTTGGCCTCTTTCAGTGCGCCATTCACAATGGCCTTTTTTGGCCACAGGGATTTCGGCCCGCACAGGCGCACATCCATCCCCAGCTTGGCCGCCCCGATCAGCAGGCTGTCGCCCATGTTGTTGCCCGCGTCCCCCATGAAGCAGAACGCAATCTGGCTCAACGGTTTGTCCACATGTTCCATCATCGTCAGCACATCGGCCAGGATCTGCGTCGGGTGAAACTCATCCGTTAGCCCGTTATAGACCGGCACGCCCGACCATGCGGCCAGCGTCTCAACCACCTCTTGCCCAAAGCCGCGATACTCGATCGCGTCATAGACCCGACCCAGCACGCGGGCCGTGTCCTTGATGCTTTCTTTTTTGCCGATATGGCTGCCGGACGGACCAAGATAGGTGACATGCGCGCCCTGATCATGGGCTGCGACCTCAAACCCCACGCGCGTGCGGGTCGAGTTCTTTTCGAAGATCAACGCGATCTCGCGGCCTTTCAGGGTTTGCTGTTCGGTGCCGGTGTACTTGGCGGCCTTCAGATCAACCGAGAGTTTCAGCAGGAACTTGATCTCCTGCGGTGTGAAATCCCGCAAGGACAGAAAGGATCGGTTCTTGAGATTGAAGGACATGGGGCTACTCCACCGGGTCGCGTGAAATGGGGCAGGTCATGCAATGACCGCCACCGCGCCCGCGGCCCAGTTCAGAGCCGCGAATGGTGATCACCTCAATCCCTGCCTTGCGCAAAAGCGTATTGGTGTGAACGTTGCGGTCGTAGGCCAGCACAACGCCCGGCTCCAATGCGACGACGTTGTTGCCGTCATCCCACTGCTCGCGCTCTTGTTCAAAGTGGTCACCGCCGGTGCCAATGACCTGCAGGCTGTTGATCCCGAGCGCGTCCTGCACGACGTCGAAAATATGGCCGGGATCTTCCACCACGCGCAGCGCATGTTTGTCATCGGGGTAAAGGGAAAAGCACCTGATCTGGTCGGCCACTTGGGTGTAGCTGGTGACAGTGGTGCGGTCGCAAAAGGTCAGCACTGTATCAAGATGCATCGCCGCACGAGAGGCGGGCATTTGACAGGCGACCACTCTGTCCGCCACCGCCTGATCAAAGAGCGAGACCGCCAATTGCCCCACCGCCTGTGGCGTCGTGCGTTCACCCATTCCGATCAGGACGCAGCCATTGCCGATGGGCATCACATCGCCGCCTTCCAGCGTCGCGGGCCCATAATCCTGATCGGGGTTGCCCCACCAGACCTTGGCCTGACCCGCAAACCTGGGATGAAAGCGATAGATTGTGGCCGCAAGCAGCGTTTCTTGCTGGCGCGCGGGCCAGTGCATGGGGTTCAGCGTCACCCCACCATAGATCCAGCAGGACGTATCCCGCGTGAAGATGAGGTTCGGCAGAGGCGGCAATACAAATCCGCCAGGTCCAAGGAACCGCCCGAACATGCTATGAGGCTCAAAGGGCAGGTCACTGACCGTGATGCCTCCCGTCAGGAACCGCGTCAGCGCAGCTGCGGGCATGTCATTGAGCCAACCTCGTAGCTCGTTCAACATGCCGACACCGATATGATCCTCGGTGATTTTGCGATCCAGCAACCACGCACGGGCCTCGGGCAGATCGAGAACACTGGTGAGCAGGTCATGCTGCTCCAGCACCTCCACGCCGCGGTCCCGCATCTTGTCGCAAAACGCGAAGTGATCCTTGCGCGCCTCATCCACCCAGAACACATCATCAAAAAGAAGTGCATCGCAATTGCTGGGGGTCAGCCGTTCATGCGCGAGGCCGGGGCGCGAGACCATGACGGTCCGCAGTTTGCCAACCTCGGAATGCACACCAAGCGGGGCCGTCATAGCATCACCGCCGCACTCAGCAACGCCATCGACATCAACGACAGGATAAGCAGCAACGGCCAGACGAAGCGCAGCCATGTGTTGTAAGGCACGCGTCCGATGGCAAGACCCCCGACAACCACGGCATAGGTGGGGGCGACCAGATTGGTGATGCCGATGGCCGTTTGAAAGGCCGTGACCGCCAGATCACGGCTGACACCCGCAAAATCCGACAGAGGTGCCATGATCGGCATGGACAGCACGGCCAGGCCCGAGGTTGAGGGGACAAGAAAGCTCATCAAGGCTTCAATCCCGAAAAGCGCATTCACAAAGGCCACCTGTGACATGCCGGTGATCCACCCTTCGAAGG
>JBCBWJ010000260.1:0-5052 GCA_039817165.1 Pseudomonadota bacterium
GATTGTACAGCCGCTTTTGAGCCAGCGCCTGCGCGGCCCGCGATGTCACCCAAGCATCCACGCGGTGCATGGCCAAGCCAAGGCTCGCGCGCATCATCCGGGACAGTTCAGCCTCCAGCGCATCGAGATCGCCATCCTCCTCCATCACGCTGGCAATGCGCGCGCGCATCAGGGCAAACGCCGCGATGACAGGGCCGGTCTGATCCTCGGGAACGCGCTGATAGGTGTCGTTGATCAGATGCGCCAGAAGCGGCGCCTCTCGGTCGACCAAAGCCTTGCGGTTGCCGGGCGCAGGCGGTTTTTGCAAAAGGTCCTGCCCGCGTTGAAGAACGCCCATAAGCTCTTCGAAATCATACGCCTCACCGCGAACCAGCTCCGGAATGGCCTCGGTGTCTTCTTCGAACGTGGCCGCGATCAGACGCGCAAAAGACCTGGTGCGCACCGCGGGCGGGGCGCTCCCCGAAAGACCACCCCCATCGAAGAGTTCGGCCCACAGATCGGGGATCGACTTGGTGCCATCGAGATAGATGTTCATCAGCGGGATCAGCCGGTTGTTGATGATGTCCATCATCGGCCCCTCGATATGCGACGGCGCGTGCGCCTCGACCTCCGCGATCAGGGTCTGCACCTGGCTCCATTGGGCGGCGATGTCATAGACAAAAGCGTTGGGCACGTCTGGCGATGGAATGCCTGTCAGGCGCGCTTTGCGCGGGTCCCAATAGTCAGAGGCGTAGAAGATGTAATTGCCTTGCGCGTCCTCGCCGATGGGCACGCTGTCGTTGCGCGCGGCATCATCGAGATCGGCGATGATCTGATTGAACGTCGCCGCATCTTCCAAAGCGTGATCGTTGAGCGTGCGCGTCTGCAGATTGGTCGGATGCGCCACGGCACCCAGCACATCAAACACATCTTCTGTCTGCGCCTCGGGCGTGCGGCCGGGGCGGGCATCCGTGGCATCCGGATCAAGGGTCGCGGCCTCGATCCGGCGTGAAAACCGATCCATCAGCTGACTGAGATAGTGATCGTACTTCACCTCAAAATCATCGGACCACCCATAATAGACCGGCGGTGGGTCGGTGATGGGCAAAAGGCCATAAGGCTGCGGCCCGACGCGCAGCACCGGGATATGCGCACCGGCCCGGACCCAGGCGGAATAGTGATCTCTCAACTCGGGCAGGAAATCCACGTTGGTTGTGCCATCCGCGTGGGTCAGGATCTCGGTGCCATAGCGCCCCAACATGGCATAGCCCAGCGCCATGTTCATCGCCCAGCCCCCCAAACCTTCGAGCGTCTCGGCATGGCTCCCACGATCAAGCACCGATGGACCTATCATCCCCAAAGACAGGGCCTGACAATCCGCCGCGGGCAACTGATAGAGCGTTTCCGGCAGTTTCTTGATGAGCACCCCGCGCCCCAAACCGCTGAGCGGGCGGCGGGTCGCATCCGCATCAAAGAGCGCATCCAAGTCGGGCGCGGCCACGGAAAACCCAGTGCCGCCCGCATCCGAATTGTTGGTCGGTGTGCCTTGGGGCAAGGTCTCAACCCCGCGCCGATACCAATGCGCCTCCAGAAGCTCTTCAAACGCGTTGGCCGTCTCCAACACGCCCTCACCGCTGCGCAACCCGGCCACGATGATCGCTCCGATGCGGTGGGGCAGACCCGCGGTGCTGATCTCGAAAGCCATGCCCGCTGCAACCGCCTTTGAAAAACTGATCGTCCACTGCAGGTTTTGGCGGGCCAGGAACTCGGTCACGTGATCTGCGCGGTCGCTCTCTTCAAGATCATCGGTCACCTGCCCCAAAGACGGCGCAAGGCGCAGGTCCTGATCAATGGCGTGTTCGGTGTCATAGGTGTCGATCAACCCACCAGCTTCGTCATAAAGTCGCGCCACCCAACGCTCGGGCAGCATGCGCGCGCGCATCGGCGCATGGGCGTCAATCGGCGTCAAAACAGGAAAGATCAGCCCTTTTGCATCCGTCCCCAAGGCCCAGTTCGTGGGCTTTGTCTGGTCCGCGACCCACAGCGCGCGATAGGGCCCCACCTGAGACGCCAAGCGCCCGCGCTCTGCCGTGGTGGCCATGTCTTCGTCGTCGCCCGCCTCCACATTGCTGCGAAGATTGCTCCAGAACGCGGTGCCCGCGACGATCTCTCGTGCGGTCAGGCTGGTGTCGTGATTGTCGCCATGGATCAGATCGGGCAGAACCCGGATGCGCAAATGGTCACCCACGTAGCGCGCCTGCAACTGCACAGGCAAAAGCACCAAAGGCCGTTCTGCAAGCTGGCTGAAACTCATGGGCTCGGCTCTCTCAGCAAATCCGTGGCACGAAACACCCGGCGGAACGGCTGTTGCCACGTGGCAAAGGCCATATGCGCGCCGTTGAGCCCCCAAGTCGCCTCTTCGGACAGA
Source organism: Pseudomonadota bacterium (assembly GCA_039817165.1). GTDB lineage: Bacteria > Pseudomonadota > Alphaproteobacteria > Rhodobacterales > Rhodobacteraceae > Roseovarius. The sequence continues at coordinate 2,408 of JBCBWJ010000260.1, forward strand.
TATTCATTGTCAGCGATAGCGTCCTGATCACTGACCTGCAGCCACGCGGCCTTGGGATCGGCCGTGTGAATCCAAGACAGTTCCGAATAGGTTTTCAGCACTTCCGGCCCGTCCAGATCAAGCCCAAAGCGCGGCTCGGTGGGCTGTTCTTCGATCACGATGGACCATGTCTTGTCGTCTGAGGGTGGGTCGGTGATCGCTTCGCGGTCCGCCACATCAAAGCCAAGAAACCTGATATCGGGGGAGATGGTTCCGGCAAAACTCGGGAAATGCACGGTGCCGGGCGTGTCTTCGATGTCGGGTTCCTTGAGATATATCCGTACGTTGGGGTATTGTCGGATCAGGTCCCCACGGATGAGCAGCACTGCGGTCTCGCCTCCCGCCTTGCCCTGATTTTTCAACGTGTCCTTGATCACCCATTGGTCGATCGGCGCAATGTCCACCACGCTTGTGTCCGGCCGATCCCAAAACCGTTGAAAGCTCGTGAACCCAAGATCGGCCGGAAACTCCCGCCAGAGCAGCTCTCGGGTGAACTCATGATTGGCCCCGGCCATGAAGGCCGCAACAAAGCCCGCATCCGCATCCAGAAGGCGCACGGCATTGTTGGGAAAATCCGTGATGCCCGGGCTGAGCAGATCGCGGGACTTCTCCATCAGAAGCCACATCAAGGCTTCGTCGATGACAGGCCCGGTGGTGATCTTGGGCGGCAAAACGCTGTCAGGACTGTCCGCGATAAAGGCCTGGAGCGCAGGCGCGCGCCCCAGCATCCGGTCCTTTGCCGTTTTGATGGGTCGGATCGCATCAAGGGTCAGCGCAGCAGCGTCGGAGACAGATATTCCCGGGTCGAGGCTGATCGGCTCAAGAATATCCGGGATCGTCCCAGGATCTGGCGCGGTGGCACCATTGGCCATGTCGCGGCGGTAATCATGGGTCTGCATGCCCACAGGTTTGCGCGGCTGACCTGTCCGCATTTTGCCGCTGGTCACGTCCTTGGCCATGGTGTCGCGCCATCCTGCGCGATCCACAAAGGGGATTTCCTGGCCCGGTGCCTGTACCCGCATCCCGACCCCGCGCAGGGTTTTCGCGGCCACGCCGGACGGGCGCATCATGCGCGTGAACGCAGGCGACAGCGCGCCACCAGGCAATGCCGATTGCGCCAGCGCCACGCGCAACGGTTGCCCCAGTTTCGTGCGGGCAAAAGTCGCCTGCGGGCGCAACAGACCCAGCACACCAAAGTCCGGCAATTGCGCCGCTTTGGTCTTCCAACTGCGGCCCTGTTCGGCCTGTGATCTGATGCGGCTCAGCTCTCGGTTGACCTCGCGCAGCTGGCCCACCTGATCCCAGGCCAGCGCCATGAACCGGTCCTGGTTTTCACGGATGATCTGCGCCCCGAGACCCGCCGCCGCCCGGCGACGCAGACGCTGGTTGAGCGCGGTCATCCATCCCTCGCCCGGCAAGGTGTCCAAACCGGTCGACCAACTGCCGTAAAGCGGCGGAGCGACCACAGGATCGGGATCTTTGGGGGCGATCACGCGGCGGCTGGTGCCCTGATTGACCATGTCCGTGATCTGGGTCACATAGTCCGTCGCCTGATCAGGCTCCAGCACCTCGATGGGCACGTCTTCGTCCAAAAGCGCCCCGGTGAAATCTACCGTCTGCCCTTCCTCGACGCCGTCCACGTCAAAGAGGCCCAGATGCGAAACATCCATCGGGTTCACGCCCAATGTCAAACGGCCCGCCGGCACCGGGCCAAGCCGTTCGCACAGCTCTTCAAAGCTGCCCACCTGCCCGGTGGTGAAGCGCCAACTGTCAAACACATCGAGCGTGACCATGCCGCCGCCTGCGTCCCATGCAGGCACCAAGGTGTCCCCCTCGCGCCGCCAGGCATTGACCAAGGCGCATTTGTAGGCCCGGTTGGGCAAAAGCTGGCGCGGTGCCACCAGACGAGAGATCACCTGCCCGGACCGGCGCGCAGCCAGCTCGACAATGTCCGCCCCGGCCGGGGCCTGCACGTGTGCCCAGGCCCAACACTCCGCGATGTCAGGCAACAGACCGGCATCGACCGTGAGCTGCTCCACCGGCGCAGTCGCGCGCGTGAAAAATGTGGATGCCGCCTCTTCGACACACACCAGGACCAGCCACGGGCGCAGCTTGCCTGTCGATCCGCTGGCCTGCGCAGCTTCATCGGCTGTGAACGGTGACAGCACCCATGGCAGCCCGGGCGCCACGAATTCGACATGCGGGAAATACCCAAATTCAGCATCTGCAACGCCCGGCGCAGGATAGCGGCGCGCGATCTGGGTCACGTCGATGGACGCGGCCTGGTCGGGACTTTTGAGGGTGATCACCCGCGTTGCGGGATCGTCTGCATTCTCCAACAGCACCTCGGCGGTCAGCTCCGCCCCGCGCGCCGTGCTCGTCTGGCCGGTGTCGCGCTCCCCCAGCGACTGGCCAAGACCACCACGCAGCCATGGCAGGAAGGTGATCCGCTCGCTCATGATGCGCCCCCTACCGACAGTGGCACCGCCAAAAGCGCGCCATCCGCCACGTTGAGCGCAGCATGTTGATTGCCCCCCGACAGCCCAAGCCCCGATGTCATGATGGCATTGGTGTCCACCTCACCTGTCAGCGGGTCCACCACGGTG
>JBCBWJ010000261.1:0-5050 GCA_039817165.1 Pseudomonadota bacterium
CTTTCGAATTCAAACCGCGACGGGATGCGCAGACGCAACCGCCGCAGATGCTGTTCAATCTGGGTGGCGATGAACTGGTTCGACGAATACCGCAGCAAGGGCAGGGGGGGCGTGTGCGACAAGTAGCTTTCCGGCGCATCCGGCGCATCGGCTGGCAGGACCAGCACGAACGGTTCCTTCAGAAGCGGGATCTCATTGAGGTTTTCGGGGATGAATTGCGGGCGCGCGGCGATGCCAATGTCCACCTCCTGGTCGCGGATCATGTCGAGGATCTCGTGGCTGGGCCGGGTCAGATGCCGGAATTGGCATTTGGGCATGCCGGCGGCCAAGGCCCGGGCAAGCTCCGGCCCGATCTCGCTGTCGAAATCCTCCACCATGGCCAGCGACATCGCGCGGGTGTCTGCAATGTCGCCGCTTTGCGCCTCGATCTCGGCCTTGCGCAGGATCCGCATGGCCTTGTCCACATGTCCGTAAAACACAGCCCCCGCAGAGGTGAGCCGCATCGGTCGCCGTGTGTGATCAAAAAGCGTGACGCCCAACGTGTCCTCAAGGCTGCGCAGATGATGCGACACGGTGCTGACAGACAGCCCCGCCTCTTCGGCAGCATCCTGCACCGCCCCTGTGCGGGCGGTCAGGAGAAAGGCATCAAGCCACTTGAGAGACAGCTTCGAGGTTTTCATGGTCTACACCCGGCTTCGTCGGATGGGGATATCATAAGGGCTTGGCCGCGTGGGCAAAAGCTGCCGCATCGGCGGTCAACCGCCGGTTGAACCCGTGCTGTCCCCGTTGCTGACGGCCTTTGACGAGATGGCAGTGGCGATGTTGCCCGCAAGGGTGTTGATCCCGCGCTCCACCGTGTCGACCGCGGCCACGCCAAGACCCACAGCGGCGGCGGTGCCCACCACCCAATCCACCGTCGCTGCACCGTCTTCTTCGGCGACGAAACGTTTGAGGCTCAACCAGCTGATCACATCCCCGATCCCAGTTCTGCAACCCCGCCACATGAGGGCAAAGGTCCGATTCTCAATCACTGTAATTTTGTGCAGGGCGAATGGGGCGAAACCGTGACGAAAGTCCGACCCAGAGGGCGCAGACCGAGCCAAATGCGCTCAAACGTCTTTTTCCTCGATTTCCGACGCAACCGTCGTTCCAAGGCCCAGAATACCGGACCCGGTGGTTGCCGCAGCGATCACGGCCATGCCCACGAGGGCGGCACACATCACGAACCAATCCACGGCGACAACACCGTCTTCAGCTTTAAAAAATTCAGTCAGGCAGCGCATAACGTTCACGGGTCCCTTCTGGACATCACTGGTACTCAAAGGTGCCCGTCTAGGCCGGGCCGGGGCCTCATCGCTGGGGATAAGACAGCCTCAGGAACGCGCCCAATTGTGGCAAAACCGTGGCAGAGGTGGCGAAATCATGGCTTTTTCGCGTTTGCCGTCATCTCGCGTTTCCCAACCCGCAACACTGCGCGCCCGACAAAAGACTGTCGCGTTCCAAGAAAAAAACCTAAATGGGATTGCGCCTATTTTTCGGGAATCAATCCGCGCGGGCTGAACCGCAGCACGAGGATCAGAACGATCCCCATGGTGAAAAGCCGCATGTGAGCCGCACTTTCCAAAAGATGCGCCTTGAGCGGGCTGCCATCGGCAAGGCCAGAGGTGATCACATCCATCAGCCACAGCCCCATCGGTTCCACCTGCACCCAGAGAAACCAAATCAGGAACCCGCCCAGAACGGCGCCAAAATTGTTGCCCGAGCCGCCCACGATCACCATCACCCACACAAGAAAGGTAAAGCGCAGCGGCTGATAGGAGGTGGGCGTCAATTGCCCGTCCAGCGTGGTCATCATCGCGCCCGCAACCCCGCACACTGCTGACCCCAAAATGAAGATCTGCAAATGCCGCGCGGTGACGTTCTTGCCCATGGCGCGGGCGGCGGTCTCATTGTCGCGGATGGCGCGCATCATCCGCCCCCAGGGCGATTTCAGCGCCAGTTGCGCCAGCACGAGGATCGTGACCAGCACGGCGGCAAAGAGCACCGAATACCCCAGCTTCACAAACAGCGACGACGCCGTCACCGGATCAAGCCCCAAGCCTTGCGCCTGCGCCACAAAGCCCGGATCCTGCTGCAGATCGACCTCATAGGGCACAGGCCGAGGCAGGCCCACGACGTTCTTCACGCCCCGCGCCAGCCAGTCTTCGTTTTTCATGACGGCCAGGATGATCTCGGCAATGCCCAGCGTCGCGATGGCCAGGTAATCTGACCGCAGCCCAAGCGCGGCCTTGCCGATGATCCACGCCGCCCCCGCCGCCAAAAGCCCACCCACCGGCCAGGCCAGCAGGATCGGCAATCCCAGCCCGCCCAGATACCCCGTCGCCGCCGGGCTCACACGTTCCACCGCCTCGACGCCGGGATCAAACACCGCGCGAAAGAGGAAAAACCCACCAACCAGCACGGCCAGCATGAGACCTGTGCGCGCCCGCGAGGGGGCCATCCGCCGCATCACCAAAACCGCCGCCACAATCACGGCCGCGCCCGAGGCCAACCCGGCCAGCACGCGCAACCCGCCCGCCGACCATGCCTCGGACGTCGGCGGCATCGACACCAGCACGGCCGCCAACCCGCCCAGGGCCACAAACCCCATGACGCCCACGTTAAAAAGCCCCGCAAAGCCCCATTGCAGGTTCACCCCCAGCGCCATGATGGCCGAGATGAGCCCCATGTTGAGGATCAGCAGCGCCGTGTTCCAGCTTTGCATCACCCCGGTCAGACCGATCAAAACCGCTACGAGAGCGAAAAGGGCTGTGTTGCGAAGGGTCTCACTCATACCGCTTTTCCCTTGAACAGGCCGGTGGGTTTGAACAAAAGCACAATCAGCAAGATCACGAACGACACCGCGAATTTGTAATCCGTGCTGAGCAGTTGCACGAGGCTTGAGGGCTCCAGCGTCTCCGGCAACAGGTACCCCAGCACCTTTTTCCACGCATAGGTGATGAACACCTCCGAGAAGGCAATCACGAACCCGCCCGCAATCGCGCCCAGCGGGTTGCCAAGACCGCCCACGATGGCGGCGGCAAAAATCGGCAGCAGCAGCTGGAAATACGTGAACGGCTTGAAGCTTTTGTCGAGCCCGTAAAGCGTGCCCGCAATGGTGGCCAGCGCGGCCACAATGAGCCAGGTCACCATCACCACCCGGTCGGGATTGATGCCGGACAAGAGCGCCAGATCCTCGTTGTCCGAATAGGCCCGCATGGATTTGCCCGTGCGCGTTCGGTTTAGAAACCAAAAGAGCAGTGCCACCACGATCACGGCAGTGATCACCGTCAACCCCTGGCTGGTTTTCAGCGCCAACCCCTCGCGCAGCCCGGTCATGTCGCGGAACTCCCGCGCGGAGATGATGAACCGCTCGCCATCGCCAAAGCGCTGATCGCCAGGCCCGATGATGAACCGCACCAGCCCATTGAGAACAAACATCACCCCGATCGACACGATGACCAGGATCACCGGCTTGGCCCTCTGCACCCGGTAGAACTGATAGATCACCTTGTCTGTGCCCAGCACCAAGATCGCACAGCCCGCGATCCCAACCGGCAGCGCCAAAAGTGCGGTGGGCAGACCAAAGGGCAGAGTGACACCCGCCGCCTGCAACCACCAGGTCACAAGGATTGTCACCATCGTGCCAAAGGCCATCGTGTCCCCGTGGGCGAAGTTCGAAAACCGCAAGATCCCGTAGATCAGCGTGATCCCCAGCGCGCCCAGAGCCAATTGGCTGCCATAGGCGATCCCGGGGATCAAAACGAAATTCGACAGCGCCACAATGGCGTTCAGGGCGTCCATATCAGGGCCTCACGCCCGCGCCGGTTGGCTGCCGCGGGTGCATTGACCTTCGGGGAAATCATTGGGTTTGGTGGTCAGCTGCCCTTCGCCGCGCGCCTCGCCATCGGCTGCGATCAACACTTCGCTTTTGTCGCGCAGCTTATAGACGATGGCCGCGCCGAATTTGCGTGTCTCGATGTCGAGATCAAACCGCGCCCCGGCCTCGCGCAGCACCACGGGCGTCCACCGGCTGGAGGCGCCCTCGGCCAGCACAAACCGCCAGGCCTGACCGGCCTCATTCGTCATCGTGCAGTTCCAGATATAGGCGCCATTCAGAGAGGCCACCAAGGCATCGTGGCTGACCACGGGGGCGGGCGCCGACGCGCGCTCCGTGCCGCCGCCCAGACATCCCGCCAGGCCCATCACGGCCACAAGGCCAAAGGTTGCCAATCTCATCGCATCATCCTCCTAGAAAACTCTTGCGCACGTCAGGATCGGCCAGCAGCTCTTTGCCACTGCCCGTATAGGCATTGCGCCCCTGCACCAGAACATAGCCCCGATCGGCAATCTCCAGCGCCTGGCGCGCGTTTTGTTCGACCATCAGCACCGACAGCCCGGTGCGGCTGATCTCTATGATCCGGTCAAACAGTTCGTCCATCACGATGGGGCTGACGCCTGCCGTGGGCTCATCCAGCATCAAAACCCGCGGCTCCGTCATCAGCGCGCGCCCCACGGCCACCTGCTGGCGCTGACCACCTGACAGCTCGCCCGCCGGCTGGCGCCGCTTGTCCTTGAGAATGGGAAACAGATCATAGACCTGAGCCATGGTGCCCGCGATGTCGTCTTTGCGGATGAACGCCCCCATCTCCAGGTTTTCCTCAACGGTCATGGAGGTGAAAATGTTCGAGGTCTGCGGCACAAACCCCATGCCCTTGGCCACCCGGGCCTGGGGGCTGAGATGCGATATATCCTCGCCCGCCAGCCGCACCGCGCCCGCGCGCAAATCCAACATTCCAAAGACCGCCTTCATCGCGGTGGATTTCCCCGCCCCGTTGGGCCCCACGATGACGGCAATCTCTCCAGGCTCCACCGCAATGGTGCACGCATGCAGGATATCCGGCCCCGACCGCCCATACCCGCCCGTCATGGTGTCGCCTATGAGAAACGGCTCACTCACACGCCCGGCCCCTTGGGCTTCATCTTGCCGGAAATACTCCGGGGGTTTGGG
>JBCBWJ010000262.1:0-5048 GCA_039817165.1 Pseudomonadota bacterium
GCGGGCGCATCGCGTCCCATTCCTCGAACTTCAAGGGCCGGTTGTCCATGCAAGACGGCAGGCGGAAGCCATGCTCGGCCAGGGTGAATTTGCGCCGATAGTCGCCTTTGTACATGCCGCCGATCTGGGGCACGCTCACATGGCTTTCATCGGCGAACACGATGGCATGGTCGGGGATAAACTCGAACAATGTGGGGGGCGGCTCCCCCGGGGCGCGGCCGGTGAGGTAGCGCGAGTAATTCTCGATCCCGTTGCAGACGCCTGTGGCCTCGAGCATCTCAATGTCGAAATTGGTGCGCTGTTCGAGCCGCTGCGCCTCCAGCAGTTTGCCTTCGGCCACCAATTGATCGAGCCGCATCCGCAGCTCTTTTTTGATGTTGATCACGGCCTGCTGCATGGTCGGTTTGGGCGTCACGTAGTGGGAATTGGCATAGACGCGGACATGATCCATTGTGTTGACCTTTTGGCCGGTCAAAGGATCAAATTCGGTGATGCCTTCCAGTTCCTCGCCAAAAAAGCTGAGCTTCCAGGCGCGGTCATCCAAATGCGCTGGCCAAATCTCAAGGCTGTCACCGCGCACCCGGAACGATCCGCGCTGAAACCCCTGATCGTTGCGGCGGTATTGCTGGGCCACCAGATCGGCCATGATTTCCCGCTGATTGTACTCTTTGCCGGCTTTCAAATCCTGGGTCATCGCGCCATAGGTTTCCACCGAGCCGATGCCGTAAATGCAGCTGACCGAGGCCACGATGATCACGTCATCGCGTTCCAACAAGGACCGGGTGGCGGAGTGGCGCATCCGGTCGATCTGTTCGTTGATCTGGCTTTCTTTCTCGATGTAGGTGTCAGACCGCGCGACATAGGCCTCGGGCTGATAGTAGTCGTAATAGCTGACGAAATACTCGACCGAGTTGTTGGGAAAGAAGCCTTTGAATTCGCCGTAAAGCTGGGCCGCCAGCGTCTTGTTGGGGGCCAGAATGATCGCCGGGCGCTGTGTCTCCTCGATGACCTTGGCCATGGTATAGGTCTTGCCCGTGCCGGTCGCCCCCAGCAACACCTGATCGCGGTCACCGGCATTCACGCCATCGGTCAATTCTCGGATGGCCGTGGGCTGGTCGCCGGCGGGCGAAAACTCTGTCACCATCTCGAACCGCTTGCCCCCCTCCAGCTTGGGGCGCGCCTTCACATCCGGCGCAGCGGCATGCAGGACAACGTCAGTTTTGTCGGAATGGGCGTAGGGCATGGGACCTCGTCTTTTCATGCAAACTTGTGCGGTTTCAACCGGAGTTCAAGCGGTCATTGGAGATCGCGGCCGCAGGCTGGCCTGTCCTGACAAAAATTGTCCGCAGTGCCCTGCGACCCAGAGGACCCCCTGTCTTTCTTTTTGCCTCAAATATCCCCGCCGGAGGCCCGAAATCTCACTCGTACATGGCCCGCGTTTGAGCCACCAGATCGGACGCGCAAACCGACATGTCGGCGATCTCCTCTTGGCGTGCCACCCAACCTCGATTGGCGTTGTGCTTGGCCAGGGCGGCGCGGCGCAATGCCATCAGCCGAGCCCGCGGACTGGCGAGAAAGGCCTCTTGCGGGATCACGGTCTCCAGCGGCGTGTCAAGCCGGACCACCTCATAGTATCCACCAGAGAGCGCCAGCATCGCAAACCCGCAGCCTGTCACCTCGCCCGGGCAGCGCGCGCGGCACAGATCGGCAATGGGGCGTGTGGCGGGCGCAGTCAGAACCCAGTCTTCCACCAAACCCCGCCACCGATTGGCCGGATCTGTGCCGCCCGCCGCAACGCCCAGTGCGAGAAGCCCGCCGATCTCGACCGTTTCGTCTTCATCCTCGGTTATCATCTCTGCCGCAAAGGGCGCGATGTGGCGCAAGGCGGCTATGCCTTCGCCGCGCCAGGTCTGCGTGCTGCGGTGGTAGGCGAGGTAGGGGCGCAGCTCGTCCAGCATCATGTCGCTTTCAGCGAGGCGGCGCTTGGCTTCCTCTGAGCCGTAAAGCGCGATCACGCGGATCGGATAATCCGTGGCCTCAACCTCGCCCAGGGCGCGCAACGTGCCAATCAACCCATCCACAGGGCGCGGCACACGGGTGGCGATGAGCGCGCGGGCGAGCGGGTTGTTGCTTTTCGCCTCAAAGGCCAGCCAGGTTTGGGAAAACCCGCCATAGCCCTGGTCCCGCCGAAACAGCGCGCGCGCCTCAGAAGGTTTGAGCGCTTTGCGGAAAGGGGAATGACCGCGATCCTTGACCTCTATCTGCGACAACAGGATCCGCGCCATAGGGTGGCCATCCGCGGCAAGTGCTGCAAGTTCGGGCAGGCTGCGGGCATCATCGCCTTCGAGCCATTGCGCTACAGCCCGATCAAATCGAGCGGCGTCTGCTGCGGCGGGCACCGGCAGGCAAAACGCAAGAATGATCCACATCCATCGCATCATGTCACAGAGGTATCGCCAATTCGGATCATGCCAAAGCAAATTCCAGCTATTGAGGGGGGACGGCGGCTGGGGTAGGGCAGGCCATGGCGAAACATCTGTCATATGCCGGCCACGCGCGGGCTGTTTTGAGGCTGGGGTTGCCGCTTGTTGCGTCCCATGTGGCACAGTTTGCGATCACGCTCACCGACGGGATCATGTTGGGTCGATATTCCGTCGAGGCGCTCGCGGCCGAAGTGCTCGGTGGCACACTCTTTTTCGTCTTCTTCATCGTGGGGTCAGGATTTGCCTGGGCGGTGATGCCCATGGTGGCCTCCGCTGAGGCCAGTGGCGAGACAGCACAGGTGCGCCGCGTGACGCGCATGGGGGCCTGGGCATCGATCCTCTTTGCGCTCGCGGTCATCCCGGTGATGTTCTTTTCGGAACCTATTTTCGTGGCCTTGGGGCAGGAACCGGAGGTGTCGCGCGATGCGGCCATCTATCTGTCCATCGTAGGCTTTGGCGTTCTGCCCGCGCTCTTGGTGATGGTGCTCAAATCCTATCTGGCCGCGCTGGAGCGCACGCAGGTCGTGATGTGGGTGACTGTGGCAGCGGTCGGGCTCAACATGGTGGTCAATTACGCGCTGATCTATGGCAATTGGGGCTTTCCGGAAATGGGAATTCGCGGGGCGGCGATTGCCTCGCTCGTGGTCACAACGGCCTCTTTAGCGGCGCTGGTGATTTACGTCGCCAAGGTCACGCCGGAGCACACGCTGTTTTCGCGCTTCTGGCGCCCTGATTGGGAGGCCTTCGGCCAGGTCTTTCGCCTGGGCTGGCCCATCGGGATGACAAACCTTGCCGAAGTTGGGCTCTTTGCGGCCTCGACCGTGATGATGGGGTGGCTGGGCAAGGTGCCGCTGGCCGCACACGGCATTGCGATGCAGGTCGTGTCGCTCACGTTCATGGTGCATCTGGGCCTGTCGAACGCGGCCACCGTGCGGGCCGGGCAGGCCTATGGGCGCCATGACGGTGGGACACTGGCGGATGGGGCGAAGGTCGTGCTTTGCCTGTCGGCCTGCTTCGCGGCGCTCACAGTGATCGCCTTTCTGGCGGTGCCGGAGTGGATGATCACTTTGTTTCTCAACCCGGACGAGCCTGAACGCGGCGCGGTTATTGCTGTGGGTGTGGGTCTTTTGGCCGCGGCCTGCATGTTCCAGATGCTCGATGCCGCGCAGGTCATGGCGCTTGGGCTTTTGCGCGGCGTGCAGGACACGCGCGCGCCGATGATTATCGCCGCTGTCAGCTATTGGTTGGTCGGCGTGCCGGTGAGCTACGTTCTAGGGTTCACCCTTGGATTTGAGGGCGTGGGCATCTGGCTGGGCCTTGCCCTTGGTCTGGCCTTTGCGGCCATTCTGCTTTTGGCACGGTTCTGGGGGTGGGCTGTGCGTGCGGTTTGATCCGTGCCGAGGGTCTTGTTTCATCTTGCCAAAATTGCTCCCGCCGGAGGCCTGAAATCCTAGGCCGTGAAATCGGCCTTGTGCGCCCCCGAGATGCGCATCAGCTCGGCGGGGTGGATGCCGAACACATGCCGCGGTGTGCCCGCAGCGGCCCAGACCTCATCGAACTCCAAAAGCCGTGGGTCGAAAAACGCGCGCGGCGGGGTGAGGTGTCCCACCGGAGAAACGCCGCCGATGGCAAAACCGGTTTGTGCCCGGATGAGGGTGGCACCGGCCTTGCCCAAGGGCTCACTTGCGATCAGGCTGGCTTTGTTCGCATCGACCTGTTGGCCGCCTGCTGTCACAAACAAGATTGCAGCGCCGCTTTGGGTGCCTTGAAAGATGATGGATTTGGCAATCTGGTCCACGCTGCACCCAACGAGATCTGCGGCCATTTGCGCCGTGGTGGCTTGGCCCACCTCTTTCGGGGTGCTGCTGCACCCCGCTTCTGAAAGCGCCTTGACCACGCGTTTGAGGCTTTTCGACATGGGACATCTCCTCTTGTGACACCCATCCCATGCGCGCCCGGCATTGACCAGAGCGGATGAATGGGCATCACTGCGGGCATGTCCATCGCCCAACGCATGACCCGGTGCCCGCGCGCCTTTGACCCTGAACAAGGGCAGGCCACGCGCGCGCTTTTCCCGGATCTGGTGACACAGCACTCGGACCTCATCGCGGGTGCGGCGGGCAGCAGCCCCTATTTGCGCGGTTTGTGCCAGAGTGAAGGTGACTGGATCGGCGAGGCGCTAGAGGCCCCAGAGGCGTGTTTTGAAACGCTGTTGGAGACCGCCCGCTCTGCGCCCTTGGATCAGGTGTCGCAGGTCTTGCGACAGACCAAGCGGCGCGTGGCTTTGATCACGGCTCTGGCTGATCTGTCCGGTGTCTGGGCCTTGCCCCAGGTCACCACGCGGCTCAGCCGTTTTGCCGATCTGGCTGTCCATATGGCCTTGCGGGCGGCCATCACGCAGGAGGTCCGTCGCGGCAAGATCCCTGGGCAGACGGAGGCGGATCTTGAGGTGGCGGGCGGCATGGTGGTGCTCGCGATGGGCAAGATGGGCGCGGGGGAGCTCAACTACAGCTCTGACATCGACCTGATTTGCCTTTTTGACGAGACCCGGTTTGAGGCGCATGA
>JBCBWJ010000263.1:0-5045 GCA_039817165.1 Pseudomonadota bacterium
AAAAGGACCGATCCGCCTTCGGTCCGCTCAAATACTGGTGCGGGTCCCCCGATGGTGGCGCCGCCCAGGGTAGTGCTGTTGGAAAACTGGCCCTGCCCGTTGATCGTAAAGGACCGCACTGAATTGCTGGTGATACCGCTGACCTGAACGAAGGATGTGCCGCCGTTCTCTATGACCTCAATGTCATAGCCACCGCCGGTCACCTGATTGGATGTGTGGAAGACATGCCCCTGCTTGTTCGGCACCAAGCCGTCACGCAGATTGTAGGCCGTCACGCCTCCATCCGGCCCGGACACGGCAACAAGCTTTCGCCCGCCGCTCGTGTCCACCACCTCCAGGTCAGAGATGGACGTATCCAGCGCCTCGTTGTTGGCTCTGGCCCTTCCGATAACAAACAATGCCATGTGCACCCCCGACTCCACCGACGGGGGCAAACTGCAGATCCTTTTGGATCAGGCGGTGGCATATATCAGGACCAAACTGTGACCAGAGCGAACAGTTTTAATTTGATTTTCACGCATAAACAGAGGGTTAATATGCGACCGAGGCGGAAAGGAAGCGTTAGTACTTCTGCGCCAAATCCGAGACCCCCTTAGGCAACACAGGCCAGAGCCCCTCTGCATCAGCGGCAAACCCGCTGTCTGCCAATCGAGGCCAAGTTGCGCGCATCTCCTCAACCCAGACGCGCCATGCCTTATAAGCTTCGGTGTCGGCCGTGCTCAGGACCCCCGCGGCCGCATCTGCGGCCAGATTGAGCTGCGCGGTTGGGCTCAGCACGGCGGTGATGCGCATTTTGCATGCGATGCGGGCCTGTTCATGGCGATCCTCGCGCTCTGCTGCGGTGATGGCCTGTGATGTGCGGACCAAAGAGAAATCGATGTTCATGTCATACCTCATAGGGCGGAAGGGCAACGGGACCGTTGGTTTGCGTGACAATGGGAGCGGGAAACAGAGTCTGATGCGGTGCCGAGGCCCCATGAGGCAGCACCAGCGTGATCTCGATCTGCCCGTTCTTACGTGTCACCGGCCCGGTGAACCAATCGCTGGCCACCGCCTCCGCGGGAAGAATCGCACCCTCGGCCAAGGGGCCGAAATCAAAAGGTTCATCATTCACGATCAGCGTGTCACCGATCACTGAAACCGAAAGCAGCGTGTCGCAACGGGTGGGGGAAAACGTGATTTTCATAACGGTGTCCTTCAGTACCAAAAGCCAACAGCGATGATCCGGCAAGAGCAGGTATCGCCGGCTTGCAATCCCGACAGCCCATCGATCATACGAAGATCAAGAAGACAGCCCGTCGTGGTGAAGCTGACACCGCGAATGTGCGACAGCTGTTGAGAGTTCGCATTCGAACTGTTGAGGGCGCCAATCTGCGTGCCGACGCTTGATAGAAGGGCGCTCGCAAAAGCAGCGGGAAAGGTGACATTCGCGGTCAGACGGGTGTTGCTCAACCGGTCCAGCGTCAGGGTTTCCTGAACAATTTGCATACCATCCGCATAGCGCACGTAATCGCCATTGGCGTTGCCACCGCGTTCCATCCTGCGGTCGACCGTCCAGGTCGTGCCGTCAAAGCTTGCTGTGGTGTCTACGTCGGACCGGATGTAGCCCGCTGGCAAAGGCGCACCCGTAACCGTCACGCAAGGCACCACACCCAACCCGTCGGTGTCGATCGTAACCGCGCCTGAATTCGTTGCTGCGGCACGGAACCTAACCATGTAGCCCACAGGAAGTGCGCCCAGGCTGGCGCCCGTTGTGAGGGTCAGCGCATTTGCGGTACCGCCTGCTGTCACCCGGCTTTCCAAACCGCCGCTCAGCACAGTGGTCGACGCGCCTGTGGTCAGCAATCGACCCGCCGTGTCATCAATCGCGCTTTGCTGTACAGCCGCGCCGGTCACCGGCAAGCCGATCTCCATCGTCCCGGTGGCGGCAGAGGCGCGCAGCGCATCCAGAAAAGTTACCCCATCATCGCTGACCTTGATCGAGAACGCTGTGTCCCCTGCAAGACCCATCTCCGCATGCCCGGCAAAGCCTGACTGAAAGAGAAGCGACGCAGTATCGCCGCTGGCGGCCTTGTTGACCTTGAGCTGATGTCCTGCGCCTGCATTGTTGAACAGTGACGCGTCAGAAGACACCGCAAGGCGGTTCGTCGCATCAGAGGTGGTCCCGACACCCACGCCCGGCAGGTTCTCAAAGCTGGCCGACAGGCCGCGCCAAAGACCACCGTCATAAATCTTGAACTCTCCCGCGGCCTTGTCCCACGCATGCCAACCCTCTTCCGGATTGAGAAAGATCCAGCCCCCGCCAGACCGATAGGCGAGTTTGCCGCCTTGATCGGTCCAATCGCCTGTGGGGGTGGCCCCAAGGGCGAACAGCGTGCCCGGGGTGGGTTCAAACGGTGGCGTTTCGGCGCCTACCTCTTCGAGCGCCGCTTGGACCAGGCCATCAAGCACTTGCAACGCTTCGTTGTGCGTGACGTGTTTTTGGGCCTGAGACGGCTTGATCAGCGGCAGATCAAGCCGCGCGGTGACATCGGACATCCCATAGCTCCAGATTGTGATTTCCGGCAGATGTCTAGATTTGGTGTCTTTAGAAGGTTTGACCGCGCCGTACGCCGCCCCGCGCAACACTCAGCCTTTTGGCCCGTCCTTGCGCGCATAAACGTCTTCATAGCGGATGATGTCATCCTCGCCGAGGTAGACGCCTGTCTGCACTTCGATCAGCTCCATCGGAACTTTGCCGGGGTTTTCCATCCGGTGCTTGGCGCCGAGCGGGATATAGACCGATTGGTTCTCTGCCAGCAAAATGACGTCCTCATCAATCGTGACCCGGGCCGTGCCGGCCACAACGATCCAATGCTCTGATCTGTGCATATGGCTTTGCAGGCTTAGCGCTGCCCCGGCGTTGACCACGATGCGCTTGACCTGAAACCGCCCGCCGAGGGTGAGTGTTTCAAAAAAGCCCCAAGGCCGATGATCCACCGGGAAGGTATCTGCCTGCCGCACTTCATCCTGTCGCATGGTCTTGACCAGTTTGCCGACATCCTGTGCCCGGTCTCTGCTCGCCACCAAAACCGCATCCTGCATGGCGACCGCGACGACATCTTCAAGCCCAAGCGCCACGAGGCGCACATGCTCACTTTCCGACCGCAGAAGGCTGTTGGCGCAATCCAGTGCCGTGACCGGGCCTGAGGTCACAACGCCCTGCTCATTTGCGGTCCCCTGCTCTCGCAGAGCTTCCCAGCCGCCAAGATCGGACCAATCGCCCGTGTGCACGACCACCGACAGATTGCTGACCTTTTCCATGATCGCGTAGTCGATGGAGATGTCTTCGCAGCGTTCCCAAGGTCCCTCCGCCAGCCGCAAGAACCCCAGATCGGTTTCCGCCTCGGTCACAGAACGGCGCACCTGCTCCAGCATCTGCGGCGCGTGTGCCGCGAACGCCTCGATCAATGTTTTCGCGGCATAAAGGAAGATGCCCGAATTCCACATGAAGGTGCCGGCGTCCAACATCTCTTTGGCGCGCTTGGCATCCGGTTTCTCCACAAATCGCTTCAATGGCACAGTGCCCGACCCGCCGCCTGACATGTCCAACTCCAGATAGCCGTAAACGGTTTCGGGCTTGCTGGGCGTGATCCCAAAGGTGACAATTTGGCCGTCTCTCGCAGCGTCCGCGCCCTGAATGACGGTCTGGCGAAACACCTCGGGTTGCTGGATGAAATGGTCTGACGCCGCTGCAAGGATCAACGCGTCGGGGTCCTGCTCTGACGCGACAAGCGCCGCAGCCAACAAGGCAGGTGCCGTGTTGCGCGCCTCTGGCTCAATCAGGACAGCACCGGGATCTACACCAATTTCCCCCAACTGTTGGGTCGCGATAAACCGAAAATCCGCGTTTGTGACGATCACGGGCGGCGCAAACTCAGGCCCTGACAGCCGCAAAGCGGCCTGCTGAAACAGCGACCCTTCCCCGATCATGTGCACAAATTGCTTGGGATAGCTTTTGCGCGACAAGGGCCAAAGCCGCGTCCCGGACCCGCCGCATAGAAGAACAGGGATGATGTTATGGGCCATGATATGTCCAGTCTGACGCGCCGGTGAAACGACTATCAGCCTATCAGGCCTGTTTTCAACACGTTCTTGGACCCTTGGTCTTGATCTCCCCTTACATCGGGCAACAACATACACACTTGTATTGTGACATGCACCCTTGTACGGAATAGAAGATGACCCTGCTCGCTGCTCCGTTCAAAGCTGATCGACAGTCTCGCCTCACGGCGGCTGATTGGATCGAAGAGGCACTGCGCACCCTGGTCAATCGCGGCGTCGGTGCCGTGCAAATCACGCAGCTCGCGCGCGCACTCAAGGTCACGCGTGGCAGCTTCTATTGGCACTTTGACACCCGCGATGTCCTTCTGAACGCACTTGTCGCAGAATGGCGTGCCCGCAACACAGATGTGATCGTTGAGGCTATCGCAGACGCGCCCACGCTGGACGAGGGCATCCTGGAACTCTTCGCCGTTTGGGTGGATCACACCCGCTTTGACCCCGCTCTGGATAGCGCCATCCGCGCCTGGGCCAAGCACGATGCCGCCCTGTCAACAACCCTCAAGGCTGAGGATGCCGCCCGGATTGATGCCATCGCGGAATTCTTCGCCCGTCACGGCTACGCCCCGCAAGAGGCCTTCATCCGGGCGCGCGTCATCTATCTCACCCAGATCAGTTTTTACGCGCTGGGCATTGATGAAGACGCAGATGTGATGCACCGCCTGAGCTATCTCGAGGC
This sequence comes from Pseudomonadota bacterium, assembly GCA_039817165.1. GTDB lineage: Bacteria > Pseudomonadota > Alphaproteobacteria > Rhodobacterales > Rhodobacteraceae > Roseovarius. The sequence goes on from JBCBWJ010000263.1 coordinate 4,781, forward strand.
CTATTTCCAGAGCTTCACCGGCCGCGACATCGATCCCGCGATTTGCGCCGCCTATCGCGCCCGCGTCCTAAAGGAGGGTCCAAAATGAACAAGCCTCAGCGCCGTGGGCGCACCTCCAAACGCGCCAATGCGACGGTCAAGCATTTCGATCAGGCCTGGCGCCAATGGGTCCGCCCCTATCCGCCGATCGAACAATTCAGCGCGGATGAGATTGAAGCCATTCACGATGCGTCTTTGCGGGTCCTGCGCGACATCGGCCTCAAGG
>JBCBWJ010000264.1:0-5020 GCA_039817165.1 Pseudomonadota bacterium
CGGCCACCTCATCAATCCCGGTGAGCAGGGCGCGGGTGAGAATTTTGTAATCCGTGCGCCGCCGCCCGATCAGGTCCGCCAGGATCATCCCATCCACCAGACCGTGCGGGTGATTGGCCACCACCACAACGGGGCCATCATCGGGAATGTGATCAATCTGGTCCTGTGGGGTCAGCAGGGGGATGCCCATTGTATCAAGCGCGGCGCGCCAAAACGCCTGCCCTGTGGGCGCGCCGCGTTTTTCAAAGGCGCGGATCATCTTGATGATCTTGATCTTGCCGCTGACCCATTCAATCGAGCGGATGCAAAACGACGTGAGCGGCGCGTCAAAAGAATTGGCATAGGTCAGGCTGCGGCGGTCATATTTGGTGAAATTCACCGTGCCGCCAGCCTGCTGGCCTGCATCACCTTGGGTCTGATCTAGCTTGCGATCCGCCACCTGGTTCATTCCCACCCAAGAAATCCCACCCAGCACAGGGCGATTTCACATCTCTTCGCCGAACCGGTCGGCCACCAGCGTTTCGATGGCCCCGGCCAAGGCAGCCGCATCGGCCCCCCAGACCCGCACGTCAATAGTCTTTCCTTTGGACGCTGCCAACATCAAAAGCCCCATGATGCTGTCGGCGCCGCTGGATTGCCCATCATGAGAAATCTCCGCGCTGGCGTCATAGCCTTCGGCAACCTCGACAAGCTTGGCCGCCGCGCGGGCGTGCAGGCCTTTTTCATTTATAATGGTTATCTGCCGGGAAATCGTCTCGGTCATGAGGGCGTGCGTTCCGTTGTCTCTTGAAAGGGTTATTCGCTGCTCACGACATGGCTGTTGATGTACTTGCGACCGGCATCCATCGCCGCGTTTGCAGCGGCCGCAACATCCATGTGTCGGGACTTGGCAAGTTTGAGGAGCATCGGCAAATTGGCACCGTAGAGGATCCGCCTGTTCTGGGGCTGACAGGCCTTCAACGACAGGTTCGACGGCGAACCGCCGAAAATATCGGTGACGATCACGACGCCTTTGCCTTCATCCACCTCATTGGCGGCCCTGCAAATCTCGTCCTGTTTGGAGCCGCGATTGCAGTCGTTTTCGATGGGGATGCCGCGCAAACCTTTCTGAGGACCAACCACATGTTCAATCGCCTTCACATACTCGCAGGCCAAACCACCATGGGCTACGATCACAATACCGATCACTGGTCACTATCTCCTGCTCTGGCGGGACCTATGGGCCGTGCGGGGCTTGGTGCGGCCTGTTGTGTTCGGCGCTCCAACTCGCGGTGCCTTATAGACACCCGCCAGCCGGTTTCTGCAAGGGCCTGAGCGAGCGTTTCTGCCATCACAACGCTGCGATGTTGCCCGCCGGTGCACCCAAATCCGATGGCAAGATAAGGCTTGCCCGCCGCCTCGTAGGCCGGCAGCAAAAGGTGGGCCAGATCGACCACTTTTTGATGAAATTCCGAAAAGCGCGGATCGGCTGAAACGTAATCCATGACCCCCGCGTCCCGCCCGTCCAGCGCGCGCAGAGTTTCGTCCCAGTAAGGATTTTGCAGAAACCGGCAGTCAAGCACCATGTCGAGCCCCCGGGGCAAGCCGCGCTTGTACGAAAAGGAGTGCACGGTCAGAGCGATGGGCGCGGAGCCTTCGGGCGCAAACCATCGGGCCAGGTCACCGCGCAGATCGTTGGGCGACATCTCTGACGTGTCGAGCAGTAAGTCGGCGCGTGCCTTGATCGGGCCCAGCAGATCCATCTCGCGGTCTATGCCAAGTTCGGGGCTGTCGGCGGGCGCCAGCGGATGCCGCCTGCGCGTCTCGGAGAAGCGACGCAAAAGAACGTCCCGGTTGCAATCCAGGTAGAGCACTTGCAGGGCGGCATCCTGACCGGTGCCAAGCCTGTCGATCACCTCGATCAGGCCATAGGTCGAAAAATCGCGGTTGCGCGGGTCGATGCCGAGGGCCAACGGTTTGTCAGGGCCCTGCCCGTCAAAAAGCCTCGGGATGAGCGACAACGGCAGGTTGTCTATCGCCTCATAGCCCAGATCTTCGAGCGCGCGAATGGCCGTGCTGCGCCCGGCGCCCGACGGACCAGTCACCAGCACCAGCCGGGCGGTGCCATCTGTCAGTCGGTCGGTTTGCGTGCCATCTTGCGTCATAAAAGGCCCTGGGAGCTATGCCTCACGTTGACCCCTTAGATATGTCAGGATTGCCGCAGGAAAATGCGGCAGTTCAGATTTTCTTAAAACTGGGATCACACAATCCAAAATCCGCGTCTCTCGATGTGGGGGCAAACGGTCGGTTTCACAGATGTCCAAATCAACAACAAGAGCCACTGGCGTCGCTCCGGTCGTTCGGACGCGGAGTATTCCGACCTCGCGGGCCTCGATCAGACCGTCAAGCCGCTCTGGCACGTCGGCCATCAGGGCATCGCCGTCGCGCCAAAGCGTTGTGCGATCATCTGATACAAGCCCCGCACCGAGCGCCATGAGTTGGAGGGCCAGCCCTGACTTTCCACTGCCAGAGGCCCCTTCGATCAAGACGGCGCGCCCGCCAAAAGCAACGCAGCTGGCGTGTCGTGTTTCACATTCAGGAACAAGAGGACGCTGAGTGTTTTCGCGCCCTTTCATCGCTCAGACCGGCAGACCCACGACAAAACGCGCACCCAGCGGGTCCGAGGTGGCATCCGCATCGGTGGGCCGGATGTTTTCCGCCCAGATCACACCATCATGGGCTTCTACAATCTGTTTGGAAATGGACAGGCCAAGGCCGGAATTGTTGCCAAAATCCTTTTCCGAGCGTTGCGAATAGAAGCGCTGAAAAATCTTGGTCAGGGCCTGATCGGGAATGCCGGGGCCGGTGTCTTCGACCACCGCCACCACGCGGTTCTCACGTTTGCGCGCCCAGATGCGGATCGCGTCGCCATCTTCACAAAAGCTGATCGCGTTGGTGATCAGGTTCACGAACACCTGTGCCAAACGCCCCTCGAGCCCGGTGATGACGATCGGCTCGTTGGGGAAATCAGTGATGAACTCAACACCCTTCTTCTCGGCTTCTTCGGTCAGGTATTGAGACAGATTTGAAAGCATGATGACCAGATCAAAACTCTCCTGCTCTTCCTTGACCAACTCGCTGTCCAAACGGGACGCGTTGGAAATGTCGCTGACCAGGCGGTCAAGGCGGCGGACATCATGTTCGATCACGTCGAGCAGTTTAAGCCGCTGATCCTCGCGCTTCGCAAGCCGCATTGTGCCAACAGCAGACCGCAAGGACGCGAGCGGGTTTTTGATCTCATGGGCCACGTCTGCGGCGAACTGTTCGTTGCCTTCGATGCGGTGATAGAGCGCGCCCACCATGCCCCGTAAGGCCCCGCTGAGCCGCCCTATCTCGTCCGGGCGCGCGGTCAGGTCGGGAATGCGAATGCGCCCGCCCTGGCCTTGGGAGTTCTTGCGATTGCGCGCGCCACCGACCTCGGCCGCGGCGGCCAGTTCGGCCAGCGGATTGGAAATGGTCGAGGCAAGGATGAGGCTGAGACCAACAGAAACCAACGTTGCCACAAGGAACATCTGCAGCACGCCTTCGCGTTCAATCCGGATCAGATAGGCAATCTCACCACCGACGCTGGCCACGGCAACAGCGCCGACCGGGGTATCACCGCGCATGATCGGCGCGGCAACGGTAAATGTCGAGTTGTCCCCGCCCGCAGAGCGCACGGCCTTTGTGTTTCCATCCGTGACCGCAGGCACCAAGGCGCGCGCCTGATCTTCTGTGCTGGTCGGCGGTTTGCGTTCTGCTTCGGTGGAAAATGGGGCAGAAATCTTGGTCCAGAGCCAGGAAATGAGATTGATGATGTAGGTTGGCTGACGGTTTTCTGCACCCATCTCTTCGGATGTCGTGTTTCCGGCAAGCCGCCCATCCACGTCGAACACGTAGATCGACACACCCTCGCGCACATTCAGCCCGGCGAGCGTTTCATCGACGTTCACACCGTCACCGGTGACCAGGTTCACAGGTGCAGCCGCCGGCAATTGCGCCTCAAACACGTCTGCGATGAGGATCGTTTCCCCCTCCAGACCGTTGGCGTGCTGTTGGGCCAGACCTTCACGAGACGCATTGAGATACAGGATGCCCGCAACGAGAATGTTCAGCGCAATCAGGTTGAACGTGATGATCTTGCGCGTCAGCGATGCGCCGGAGGTCGAAATGTACCCGCGCTTCTCACGGCGCAGGCGCACCTCGTCCTCCACCACGTCCTGCGGCGCAACAAAATCATCCCCCAGCACGACGTCATCGTCGTCCATGAGTATCTGATCATTTAGCGAATGGTCGCGCACGGGCTCACCTTCTGGTTTGCACCCTTACTCTTCGTTGTAGCGGTAGCCGATGCCGTACAGCGTCTCGATGGCCGAAAATTCATTGTCGACCATGCGCATCTTCTTGCGCAGACGTTTGATGTGACTGTCGATCGTGCGGTCATCCACGTAGACCTGATCGTCATAAGCCACATCCATCAACTGATCGCGGGATTTCACGAAACCGGGGCGTTGTGCCAGCGCCTGCAACAGCAGAAACTCTGTCACGGTCAGGGACACATCGCCACCCTTCCACGTCACAGCGTGGCGCAGCGGGTCCATCCGCAGATCGCCGCGTTCGATCACCTTGTGCTCTTCGGTTTCGGCGATCACTTCGCCTGAATTGGCCTCTTGCCGGCGCAGAAGCGCGCGGATGCGTTCGACCAGAAGACGCTGCGAAAACGGTTTTTTGACGTAGTCATCCGCGCCCATGCGCAGCCCCAGCACTTCGTCAATTTCATCATCCTTAGAGGTCAGGAAGATGACCGGCATTGATGTTTTCTGGCGCAAACGCTGCAACAGATCCATGCCGTCCATGCGCGGCATCTTTACATCCAGCACGGCCATATCGGGCAGTTTTTTGCTGAACGCATCAAACGCCTGCTGACCGTCATTATACGTTTCAACCTCGAACCCTTCGGCCTCAAGCGTCATGGATACCGATGTCAGAATATTCCGGTCAT
>JBCBWJ010000265.1:0-5016 GCA_039817165.1 Pseudomonadota bacterium
GGAAGCTCCGACGCGCCTTGCGCTTGCCGTATTTCTTGCGTTCCACCACGCGGCTGTCGCGGGTCAGGAAACCGGCCGCCTTCAAGGCCGCGCGCAAAGACGGGTCATAAAGCTGCAACGCCTTGGACACACCGTGCTTGACCGCACCGGCCTGACCGGACAACCCGCCGCCCTTCACCGTCGCCATCACGTCGAACTGATCTTCGACACCGGCCACCGAAAACGGCTGGCGCAGGATCATCTGCAACACAGGGCGCGCGAAATAGGCGTCCATGTCCTTGCCGTTGACCACAACCTTGCCAGAGCCCGGCTTGATCCAGACGCGTGCAACGGCGTCCTTACGCTTGCCGGTGGCATAGGCGCGGCCAAATTCGTCGCGCACTGGGTCGCGGTTCACAGCCTCTTCCACCACGGGCGCGTCCACGCCCTCGGCCACAGCTTCCAACCCTTCGAGGGATTTGATCTCTTCCGTCATCAGCTTTTAGCCCCTCGTGTTCTTCGGGTTCATGGATTTCACGTCCAGCACTTCGGGTGTCTGGGCGTCATGGGGGTGCTCTGTCCCGGCATAGACCCGCAGGTTCGTCATCTGGCGACGGCTCAGGCGGTTGCCCGGCAGCATGCGCTTGACGGCCTGCATGACCACGCGCTCGGGATACTTGCCCTCGAGGATCTGACCGGTGGTGCGGGATTTGATGCCGCCCGGATAGCCGGTGTGCCAGTAATTCGGCTTGTCACGTTTCTTGCCTGTCACCTGCACCTTGTCGGCGTTGATGACGATGACATTGTCGCCCATGTCCATATTGGGCGTGAAGCTTGCCTTGTGCTTGCCGCGCAGGCGGGTGGCGACGATCGAGGCAAGACGGCCCAGAACAACGCCTTCTGCGTCGATCAGGATCCATTTCTTGTCGATGTCCGCCGGAGTGGCAGAATAGGTTTTCATCTGTCTTACCTTCTGGGGTATCGTTTGATCGCTGCGTTCTACAGCATCGACGCGCGCAGTCAACACAAGCCAACCAGCAATTTACATTCAATACCAATGACTTACAATTTAGGTACTATTTTACCCCAACATTCCCGAGGTTCCAACCCATGGATTTGATCCTCTCGGGTCCGTTTTTGGCGACCTTGACGCTTTTCGTGGTCTCCACGGGCGCGGGCATGATCCAAGTGGTCAAGGTGATCCAGATCCGCGAGGCCAAACACGAGCTGAAACAAGGCTCGGCCGGCTTTTTGCGCAGCATCGGGGGCTGGTCGGTCATTTTCATCTGGTTCGGCGCGGTCTGGTTTCTGGCCACGATCATCGGCGATTGGGGCGTCTCGGGCGATCTCGCCGGTGCTTGGGACCGCGGCCAGCTCCGCCTGCGCATCCTGCTGGAAATCCTCGCCGCCCTGGCGGAGAGCGACGGATGATCGACGCCGCCCCACCCGGTGTCGCGCAAGGCGCGCTGCAATGCCCCAAATGCGGCGGCCAATCCGTCTTTGACCCCGCCGAGCGCGGCCTCACCTGTCAAAGCTGCGGCCATGTGCGAGATCTGTCCCATCCCGATGATGCCGAGGCGCGGATAGAATACGGCTATGACCCAACCCTCCCCGAAGAGGAGCCCGCCACGCGCCCCGAAGACCTTGAACACCAATGCGTAACCTGCGGAGGGCGCGTGATTTTCACCGGCCCGCAGCTTTCGGAAACCTGCCCCTATTGCGACGGCGCGGTCGTGCTCACCCAGCCCGAAAACGGCTATGACACGATGGCGCTGATCCCGTTTTTCACCCAAGAGGCCACCGCCCAGGGCAACGCGCAACGATGGGCCAAATCCCGCATCGCCGCCCCCTCTGATCTTGCTCAACACGTGGCACCCGCCCGTGTCGCAGGGCTCTACGCCCCGTTCTGGACCTTCGACAGCAAAGAGGCCGTGGTCTACTGGGCCAAATACACCACAGGCTCGGGCGACAACAAACGCACCCACAACGTATCGGGTGACATGCGCATTGATTTCGACGACCTGCTCGTGCCCGCCTCACCCCATGTCACACCTTTGATCCGCGACGGGATTTTGCATGAATTTCAACCCTCTAAACTGCGAACTTACCGCGCGGGCTACCTCGCCGGCTTCGCGGCAGAGCGTCACCACATGCGCGTCGCAGACGGGCTGGCATCGAACCGCAAGGACAAAAAACTGCTCATCCGCAACCGCATAAAAGGCCACATCAACCGCGCCCGCGTGCACTCCATCCGCTACCGCACCGACACCTCGGGCATCCACTACCGTCGCATCCTCCTGCCCGTGTGGATCCTTCACTACACCCACCGCGACAAACCCTACAAAATCGTCGTCTCCGGCATCAACGGCCGCACCTTTGGCGAACGCCCCTTCTCCAAATGGAAACTGGCGGGCTATTCCGCGCTGATCAGCGGCGCGGTCATTGCGTTCGGCCTATTCTGGGGGGCCGCAGGATGGCTGTAGACCTGTTCTTGCAACGCTTCAGGGCCGGCGACCTGAATGATTTCAGCGCCCTACACGCCGATCCTAATGTGATGAAAGACCTCGGCGGCCCGATCACACGGGCAGAGGCGCATGAAAAGCTCACCCGCTACATCGCGGCCTATGACCGCCACGGATATGGCCGCGTGGCCGTTTTTGCCGATGACACCTTCGCAGGCTACACAGGCGTCCAACACCTGTCGGACCCAACGCACCCCCTCACCCCCCATGACGAAATCGGCTGGCGTCTCCTGCCGCGTTTCTGGGGGCACGGCATTGCCAGCCGCGCGGCCACGCTTTGCCTTGAGGACGCGTTCACCCGCGCAGGCCTGCGGCATGTCCTTGCCTACACCTCGCCCGACAATCACCGCTCACAGGCCGTGATCGCCCGCCTCGGCTTCGAACGCGCCCAAGCCCTTGATTTCGAAGAAGACTACCCGCCCCTCGGCACCTGGCACGGCCTTGTCTGGCGTCTCAACGCTCCGGCGGAATAGAATAGGTGAGCGAAGCCCGCGCCACCGGCGGCTCCAACCCGTCGGAGTAAATCAGCACGTCCCCCACCGCCAAGACACGCCCCAGCTTCAACAACCGACACTCCGCCAGCAAATCGCGCCCGCCCACCGGCTTGCGCATGAAATCCAGCGCCGCATTCGTCGTCACCGCCATCACCTGCGGCCCGATCATCGACATCGTCGCCATCCACACCGCAATATCGGCCAGCTCAAAGATTGACGGCCCCGACACCGTGCCCCCGGGGCGCAAATGCCGCTCACCGACCTTGAGGCGCACCGTCAAACGCCCTTCCTCCAACGCTTCGATGGTGTAAAACCCCGCAACCTGCTCAAATTCCCGCTCAATCACCGCGACAATTTCCTCTGCACTCATCTTGAGCGGCATGCTTTCATCCCTCGCATTTTGCGCTAAAAAGGATCACAGCCGAAAAGGAGAGACAAGATGGCAATTCTGGAACGCACCGATCGAGATGGCATCGCCCATCTGCGCCTGAACGCGCCCGAGCGGCTCAATGCGCTCTCTGATGCCATGCTCGCCGCGCTGCAAAGTGAGTTCGACGCGCTGCACAGCGACAGCCGCATCCGCGCCGTGATCCTGTCCGGCGAAGGCAAGGCATTTTGCGCCGGTCACGACCTCAAGGAAATGACCCAAGGCCGTCAGGCGGAGGACGGCGGCAAAGCCTATTTCGCCGATCTCTTCACCCGCTGCGCCCGCGTCATGACCGCGATCCGCAAACTGCCCCAACCCGTCATCGCCGCCCCCCATGGCATCGCCACCGCCGCGGGGTGTCAGCTCGTCGCCTCCTGCGACCTCGCCGTCGCGGCGCATGGCACACGCTTTGGCGTGAACGGGGTCAATATCGGGCTCTTCTGCTCCACGCCGATGGTGGCGCTTTCGCGAAATATCCCGCGCAAACAAGCCTTTGAGATGCTCACCACGGGCGAGTTCATCGACACAGACCGCGCGCAGGCCCTAGGGCTGATCAACCGCGCCGTCCCTCAGGACGACCTCGAAACAGCCGCGTTTGAGCTGGCCGAAACCATCGCCGCCAAACTCGCCTCCGCCGTCAAAATCGGCAAGGAGGCCTTCTACAACCAGCTCGAAATGGGCCTCGACGCGGCCTATGATTACACCCGCGACGTGATGGTCGAAAACATGATGGTCAAAGACACCGAAGAAGGCATCAACGCCTTCATCGAAAAGCGCCCCCCGGAATGGACCCAGTAAAATGAAAACCGGGACGGACGACACCCTTCACATCGTTGGCGGCGGCATGGCCGGGGCCGAAGCCGCCTGGCAAGCCGCCCAAATGGGCGTGCCCGTGGTGATCCACGAAATGCGTCCCAAGGTCGAAACCTTCGCCCACCGCACCGGCGATCTGGCCGAGATGGTCTGCTCCAACTCCTTCCGCTCTGACGATGATGAACAAAACGCCGTGGGCCTCTTGCATTGGGAAATGCGCGCCGCGGGCGGTCTCATCATGGAAATGGCCGACGCCCATCGTCTCCCCGCGGGCGGCGCACTGGCCGTGGACCGCGATCCTTTCGCCCGCGCGGTCACTCAACGCCTCATGGCCCACCCAAACGTGACCGTGAATTGGGATGAGGTTCGCACGCTACCTGACCACGGTCATTGGATTTTTGCCACCGGCCCCCTCACCTCAGAGGGCCTGGGCCAGGCCATCGCGGAGGAAACCGGATCAGAGGCGCTCGCCTTTTTCGACGCCATCGCGCCCATCCTCTACCATGACAGCATCGACATGTCGCAGGCCTGGATGCAATCGCGCTACGACAAGGGCGACACAGAGGCAGAACGCACCGCCTACCTCAACTGCCCCATGACCCGCGATCAGTACGAGGCCTTCATCGACGCGCTTCTGGCCGCCGAAAAAACCGAATTCAAAGAGGGTGAAACCGCAGGCTATTTCGACGGCTGCCTGCCGATTGAGGTGATGGCCGAACGCGGCCGCGAAACCCTGCGCCACGGACCGATGAAACCGGTGGGCCTCACCAACCCGCATCAG
>JBCBWJ010000266.1:0-4977 GCA_039817165.1 Pseudomonadota bacterium
AAAATCATCGCCCAATCCCGGTCTGCGCCGACCGTGTTCGCCCAAGAGCACCGTGCCTGCCAAATGCTCCGCCCGCGCCAGAAGCGGCGGCAGGCGGGCGGCCTGAGTTTCCGCTCGGGCGCGCAGGGAGGCAGGCGTGGTGGCAGGCTGGTTCACGCGGCGGCCTCAACCTTGGTGATGTCGGCGACGGTATTGGCGATCAGCGTATCAAGATCCTGACCGCTGGCCCGCGCGGCGAAACTCAGTGCCATGCGGTGGCGCAGCACCGGCCCAGCCATCGCGGCAATGTCATCAGCATCCGGCGCCAACCGCCCTTGCAACATCGCCCTCGCTCGCACCGTCAGCATCAAGGCCTGAGCCGCACGAGGCCCGGGGCCCCACGCCACGTTTTCACGCACATCAACGCTGGCAGACGGGTCGCGCGGCCGGAACGCGCGGACAAGATCGAGGATTTGATCCATGATCTTTTCGCCCACCGGCATGCGCCGCAACAGGGTTTGCGCCTCAATGAGGTCTTCGGGCGAAAAGACCTGATGCGCCTCTTCTTCGCTCACACCGGTGGTCGCGAGCAAAATGTCACGCTCTGTGTCGCGATCCGGATAGGGCACATCGATTTGCACCAAAAAGCGGTCAAGCTGCGCTTCTGGCAAGGGATATGTGCCTTCCTGTTCTATCGGGTTTTGCGTGGCCAGCACGTGAAACGGCGGCTCCAGCTGGCGATCTTGGCCCGCCACGGTCACCCGGCGTTCCTGCATCGCCTGCAAAAGCGCGGATTGCGTGCGCGGGCTGGCGCGGTTGATCTCATCGGCCATCAAGAGCTGACAAAAGATCGGGCCGTCGATGAATTTAAAAGCGCGCGTCCCATCCTCGCTCGTTTCCAGGATTTCAGACCCCAGGATGTCGGCAGGCATCAAATCAGGCGTGAACTGAATGCGGTTGGAATTGAGCCCCATGACCGTGGCCAGCGTCTCCACCAGGCGTGTCTTGCCCAGTCCCGGCAGGCCGATGAGCAACGCATGCCCGCCGCACAACATTGCCGACAGTGACAAGTCCACCACCTGCGGCTGACCGATAAAGCGTTTGGTGATCGACGCACGCGCCAAAGCCAGCTTTTCCTCCAGCGCCTCGATCCCTTGCAAAAGATCGGCATCATCAGCCATGGCAAACCCTCCGAGCAACCTATATTCTCATTGATATAACCATAGACATAAGTGGCAATGGCAATGGGCAAAGAACAAATCACGACACCGTCAGCAGAAAGTCTCGCAACGGCGGCGAAAAGCGCTCAAGGAAAGGGCCTTCCGCCGGTGCATCTGTGGAACCCGGATTTTTGCGGCGATATCGACATGCGCATCGCGCGCGACGGGACCTGGTTCTATGAGGGTACACCGATAGGGCGCCCCGGTTTGGTGCGGCTTTTCTCAACGATCATGAAGATCGAGGACGGAAAGTACTTTCTTGTGACGCCCGTGGAAAAGGTGGGCATCACGGTCGAGGACGCGCCTTTCGTGGCCATTGACGTGAATTGGGACGGCGCCGGCGCGGACCAAACACTGACCTTTGAGACCAATGTCGGCGACACCGTGGTGGCCGGGGCGGACACCCCCATCCGCGTTGTCCGCGACCCCGAAACCGGAGAGCCATCGCCCTATGTGATGGTGCGCGCGGGTCTTGAGGCGTTGATTGATCGCAAGAGCTTTTACCGTTTGGTAGAGATCGGGACACATGAGGATGGCTGGTTCGGGCTGTGGTCGGGGGGTCAGTTTTTCCCGGTGATTCCGTCCGAAGAGATGAGGGTGGATTGATATGAAAGACCTTGCTGTCATCGTTGGGGTCGGTTCGGGTCTGTCGGCGTCTTTGGCACGGCTTTTTGCGCGCGAAGGCTACGATCTGGTTCTTGCCGCCCGCGATACCGGCAAGTTTGCAGCCCTGACCGAAGAGACCGGCGCGCGCGCCGTGGCCTTGGATGGATCGGACCCGGGCTCTGTCGCTACACTCTTTGGGGGCTTGGACCGTGCGCCGGATGTGGTGGTCTACAACCCTTCCGCCAGGGTGCGCGGCCCGCTGATTGAGCTTGACCCAGACGCCGTGCGCAAAGCGGTTGAAATCACCGCTTACGGGGCGTTTTTGACAGGTCAGGCCGCGGCCAAACGGATGCTTGCAGCACCGCCAAAGGCCGGTGTGCGCGGGACCATTCTGTTTACTGGCGCATCGGCTGGCGTCAAAGGGTTTGCCCAGTCCGCCCCGTTCGCCATGGGAAAGTTCGCACAGCGCGGGTTGGCGGAAAGCATGGCACGGGAATTGCACCCGCACGGCATCCACGTGGCTTGGGTCAACATCGATGGCGGCATCCGCAACCCCGAGCGACCAGAGCGCGTGGACGCCGAAGACAACCCAGACAGCATGCTGGACCCCGACGCCATTGCGCAGGCCTATCTCGGGCTGGTCCGGCAGGATCGCTCGGCGTGGTCAAATGAACTGACCCTAAGGCCGTGGGTCGAGCGGTTCTAGACAGGCGAAAGGGTACCGCCTCAGACTGGTGCGACGCCGCACAACTTTGTATCGTCGCAATGAACAAGGTCGAGGCAGGAAACGCGTGGGAACATCTTCAACAGATCACTTGCACATGGCACAGGCCACACAGCTCTACAGCGTTCATCCGCTGGTGGGCTGTGTCGACGGGTTCGTCGACGAAGACACGCTCACAGAGCTGGAAACAGCCTTGGCTGACATGGATCTGAAACCCGCGCAGGTGGCCAGTTTGGAGGGGGGCAAAGTGACAGAAAACCGCGTCGCCCAGCATCGCAAGATACCCCATGACGCCCTGCCGTCCTTGCATAAAGTCACTGAGAAGGTTGGCGTGCTTTTTCGTTTGAAACCAAAACTTTGTGAGCATCCAGAGTTTATCCGATATGAGGTGGGCGGGGAATTCAAACTCCATTTTGACAGTGCCCTAGGGGGCACGATGACCGGGCAAGAGGTTGACCCCAAAGACCACAGTCAACGCATCCTAACGGCGATTTTATACCTCAACGATGATTTCGAAGGCGGCACCACGGTGTTTCCACGTCTGGATGTGCAGCTGCAGCCCAAACGCGCCACGCTGGCTTTTTGGCAGAACACCAAACACGGCAGCGCCAAAGTGCACCCGATGAGCATGCATCAGGGCAATCCCGTGACCAAGGGCGTAAAGCGCATTGTCAGCTTTTGGTTCCGCGACAGGCCATGGAAACCGATGAGTGAATACTGAGGGCTTCAGGTCTCGGCTGACGACTGCGCCGTGAGTTCGAGGGTCAGAGTTTCAACCGTTGGGTGGTAAATCAGGAGAGAGGGGTGCACCTCCCGGCCCAGGCGCTCCTCCAGAAGCGCGCAGAAGGTGACAATTGACAGGGAGTCTCCGCCCAGATCAAAGAAATCGCTTTCGATGTCTATGGGCTCATCCGGGAAAACCATGCGGTAGACCTCTGTCACATTGGCCAGCAGGATTTCGTTAATTTCAAGTGCCATAGGCGGGATGTTTTGCAGCAGTTGGGCTGTATCTCAAGAGGTTTTTTTTCGGTGTGAAATCGGGCAGGCCTCACCGTGCGCGTGCGTCACTCACTGACATTCCGCGTCGCCGTGAACGATCCATCCGTCATTTTCAAACAGAATGGGTCGGACGCTGAGATCATTTTTGTAGGTCTGCATGACAAACGCGGTGGCGGAGGTCCAAAGTGGCGCTTTTGGAACCATGACCAATGCAGCACCGCCAGAAAACACATCAAAAGGTTCAGGGTCTTCTCGGCTGACCGTCAGTCCGTCATGGATCCAGACGTTTGCCACAGGAGCGCCGGGCCGGGCCAAAAGAGCGCTGAACGGATTGGTCAGATCCGCCACGATAAACCCACGTGCCTTACAGGCCTCTGGTACGACTACATCGACATGAGCAAAGGCAGCCTCGGCGCTGCGCAGATACGCCACCAGGCCCGGCTGCATATCCACGCGAAACCGATTGTAGGTGACGGTGTCCGATGCATCCGCGAGGGCATGGTTGGCCATCAGCGCCCGCGCCTTGGTGTAGCCATCCTGCGCAAAGGCCGTGGGCAAAATGATCAGCGGCAAGAGGGCCAGCGGCCACACCGGACGCGCAACCAAAGCGAAGACCAGCCCCACCACGAGGCCCATAAGCGGCGCAGATTTGGTGGGGCCCGCATCAAAATAGTCGATGAAAAGCGTGACAAGGATGCAGGCGATAAAGAACAGGATCAAAGGCCGCAACCGTCCGAATTCCTTGCGAACGACCAGAAATCCCAGCGCAAAAAGCGCCGCCAGCGTCAACGCGTACTTCTTTCCAAGGAACTGAATTTCTTGAATAATTTGGGAGGGATCGCTTTGGGACAAGCTGGCGGAATAGGCGAGGTCGGCGAGGTAGGAGAGGGTGACGGCGGGGAAGAGGACGGTGGTGAAGAGGAGCGGGGTGAGGAACGCGCCGAGCGTGCGGGTGATGTCGGAGGCCAAGGGGCGCAGCATGGTGGCCAGCAGCGCGAGGGCGGCGAGGAAGTACGTGATCTTGAGCATGAAGAGCAAAAAGAGCGCGAGGCCCAGCCAGATCGCACCGGCCCAGGAGAGGGGTCGGTTTTCGCCCATGAGGCTGAGGGCAAGCCACGCGGTCAGGACCACGAGGATGGTGTTGGCGATGTTGGAATAGATGCGATGCCAGAGCAGGATATCCGGCGCATCCCCGAACCGCGAGGGCGCGTTGACGGCCATCGCGCAAAACGCCGTCACGGCCAGAAGCACCACAAATTGTGCAATGTTTTCAGGGCGTAAGAGCGCACCCGCCAAGAGCGCCACAAGCCCGGTCGCGGTGATCAACAGCACCGGAATGGCGAGCCAAAGCTGCCCCTCGGAGACAAACAAACTGGGGATCACCCACATCGCGGGGCCCAGTTGAGAGGTGAAATCATGGTTGGGCAAATCGCCCTGCAGGACCCGCGA